>CAYZHW010000006.1:0-27125 GCA_964478105.1 uncultured Lachnospiraceae bacterium
ATCCGCCGCTCTTGTCGGATCAGCGGGTGTAACTACACTTTCTCCATAGTGGTACGTCTTTGTGCTGATTACACTTCCGTCGTAGTTTTTGAATATGACAGTATAATCAATGTATGTAGGTGTGTATGTAGCCGTATAGGTCGCATCTCCGCTCACCGTTGTTACTGTCTTGTCCCATCCTGCAAATGTGTAGGTGTATGTATCATCCGCCGCTCTTGTGGGATCAGCGGGAACTTCTACAGTCGCGCCCTTTTCATAGGTCTTTGTACTGATTACAGTTCCATCGTAGTCTTTGAATGTTACCGTGTAGCTTTCAACAGTAGGGGCTTTAGTTGTAAAGGAATAAACAGGACTGTAATGTGTTATTCCGTTTATCAATAACCAAAGCTTATACTTATATGTAGTACCTGATGACAAAGTAACTCCGAGTTCACTATTTATATCATACCAAATCTTAAGATAGCTGCTACCCGAGATATTTACAGTATCCGTGATTTCTTTAAGTAAGGAATCGTTCTCGTTATAAAGACATATTCCGACTTTTGTCACTGAACTGCTGTCTACTCCGTTTAAGTTGCATATCTTTCCCACGACCGCGTTTGTCTGGTATATATCATTTTTGTAATCATTCCAAGAGGAAACATAGTTTGCTTCACTGCTATCGCTGCTAACACCGGTATAAAAAGAATATGTGTTGCTGGTATATGTTGTTCCGCCACTCACAAAATAACACTTGTAGTAATATTTTGTGTTAGCAGTAAGCGTCACACCATATTTGTTTAAATCAAACCACATCTCTTCTGCGTTTGCACCTGAACCTACTTCGTAATCAGATATTTTATTCATATCGGATGCAGAAGTTCCTATGTAAAATCCGCAAGCAGTTAACCACTGATAGGGGAATCGAGCTGATATTTTTGCATTTGTATTTGTAATATTGCTTACACCTACCTCGCAAAACATTCCCTGGCCGGAGGTTTTGTCGGCAAGTGATGTGTACACATTACGCACTCTTACCATTGTATGGGTCCAAGTTGCACCTGACAACCACGTAGCCAAATTGGTGTAACCGTAACTGCCGGGTCCCACGATGGAATAACTGCTGTTATGGTATGTATTAAGAACCAAAAAACCGCTTGCCTCAAGTGTTGTTGTAGAACCGTTATAGCCATATACTACAGAATAATGATCCAAACCATTTCCTGTTCTGTAGACAATAACCGGACTGTCTTTTTGTAACTGTTCATATATGGCTTCCAAGCTGTTGGATATAGTATTATAGCCAAGATCCCAATAGCTCGAAAGCCACACAGATTGACCGTTATAATTGTACACCGCGTTGTATGCGGTTGTATCGTTACTCGAATATCCTTTTTTATACGCTTCTACCATTGTAATGGATGATATACCGCAATCTCCGGGATTACGCTGGCAGAAGAAAGGGACATCAAGTGTAATATGCTGATATCCGCTTGACATATCTGCCGTTCTCGGTGCCGCCGATGCGGGTACTATCGGCACAATAAGCATAGAGATCACCAAAGCTATGCTTATTAAAGATTTTACTGTTTTTTTCATTTCAGACCTCTTATTTCTTTCTTGTAAATATGTAGCTTCTGAAAATACGCCGGTCGGGTGTTCCCTGGATCCTTGCGACACCGATCCCGCCTGTGCCTACGGCAACTACGGTTTGACCGGGCTCGCCGGGAATAACCTCAACGTCGACCTTAAATGTGTATTTGTCGTGATACTTTTGTACAAAATAAGTACCTACCATCGCTACTTCCTCAGGGGACGAAAGCTCACCAAGCGCATAATTCTCGTAAAGATATACCGCATAGCAATAATTTGTTTGGCTGAAAAGCGCAACGCCTTCAAAACCTACAACAAAATTCACCGCATCCCCAATATTGGCATCGATCTCTTTAAATATCTCAAGATCGCTGAGTACCATAGCGTTTTTGCCTTTGGCAGTTATCAAATTCTCTCCAATTGATTTTGCAATAATCGGCCCCACCGCAAGGGGAATAGCAAATCCAAGAACCGATATAGCTGTGACGACTATCTTACCGCTAAGCAAAGATGTAAATGCCGTCAAAAATGTTATCACAAGTGAATAACCGCCGATTATCAAGCCTATTGCGCTGAGAAGAGAAACGACAACCGCTTTTGATGTTGCGTTTATCTTAATTCCCCAAACTTTACCCGAATAGACCGACGTAAAAAGCAAATAGGACATTCCAAGCGCAAGTCCGCCGACTATTGCAACGACCGCATAGTGAATATTAAAATCCCCGATTGTAAACGAACCGATAACGCCGCCCAAAATAATAAGTAATAATGTTAATTTTGCTTTCATTTTTCTGTCTCCTTAATATAAGTATTTTTCCGCTTCGTTTGCGACTTCGTCCATTTTGGCATCAAGCTCAGTGAAACGAGGTGCGTATTTTTTCTTCAAATTTGCTTTCCCTATAGCGCCGACTATTCCCGAAACTCCCGCTCCAATCATTAATCCGCCCGAAATTCCGGCGACCAATACATATATAAGTATAGATATATCAAACATATCATCAAAACTTATATCCAAGGGAGCAAGAATCAAAACGGTAGCAGAAATCGCAACGATCAAAGCAACAATCAAAAGTATTTTTACAGAAAAACCCTTTTTTGCAATTTCATTCTCCTTGGTTATATATTCATTCTCAAGCGCCTTATATTTCTTATACGCTGCATCAAGTTCGGCAAAATTTTTCATTCCGGTATTACGCTCAAAAGTCAGCTTTATATAAGTTTTTGTCGATGATGTGATTACGGTAGAGCCGTTTCCGTTGACCGTACTTCCGCCGCCGCTCACGCTTGTAACGTTGACTTCTTGATTGTTTGTAAGCGTCCAACCGAGCTTTTGATAGTTTGTTATCGTCTTCTGCTCACGCTCCTTTGACACTTCTACAACCAACGTTTCTTTTCTTCCAGCAGGCGCGCTCACATTTGTCTGTGCTCCGTCCATCGCCTGTCCGCAATTTGCGCAAAACTTAGCATCATTTGCCAAATTTGCACCGCAGTTTTTGCAAAACATATTCATTACCTCCATAAAAATGTCAATTTCGACAATTCACATTATACACTACATCTGATGTATTGTCAATACACCACATCTGGTTTATGATAAGATTTTTTCATAGTATATTACATAAACGAAAGGTGTTACTATGAAAACGATCCAAGAACGAATTCGGGAACTGCGCGAGGACAATGACCTTTTTCAAAAGGATATAGCAACGGTATTGGGAACGACACAGCAGGTCTACTCGCGTTACGAAAAAGGAATAAACGAGGTTCCGATCTGGCATCTTATCACGCTTGCGCGCTTCTATAAGGTGAGTCTTGACTACATCGTCGGAGAGACCGATTGCAAAAAACGCTATCCCGCCTCAAAGAATTGACACCTTGGGTATTATTTGATACAATATATAAAAAGCATCGAAAGGATAAACATTATGATATACAGTGATTTTTCGGGTGAGAAGCTCTCGGCGCTCGGGCTTGGCACGATGCGCTTTCCAAAGATAGACGGCAAGGACGATCAGATAGACGAGGCAGAGACCGCCAAGATAGTCGATTTTGCGATAAAAAACGGTGTCAACTATTTCGATACCGCGTGGGGATATCACGGCGGAATGTCCGAGATAGTGATGGGCAAGCTGCTCTCGAAATACCCGCGCGAGAGCTTTTATCTGGCGACAAAATTCCCCGGATATTCACGCGACAATATGGACAAGGTCGAAGAGATATTTGAAAAACAGCTTGAGAAATGTCAGGTCGAGTATTTCGATTTCTACCTTTTCCACAATGTCTGTGAAAACAACATAAACGGCTATCTCGATCCAGCATACGGCATCTACGACTACCTTATGAAGCAAAAGGAGAACGGACGCATCCGCCACCTTGGATTTTCGGCGCACGGGAGCTACGACGTAATAAAGCGGTTTCTTGATGCGTACGGCAAGTCGATGGAGTTCTGCCAGTTGCAGGTAAACTACCTCGACTGGACCTTCCAGGATGCAAAGGCAAAGATGGAATTGGTACAGAGCTACGGTCTGCCCGTCATTGTTATGGAGCCCCTTCGCGGTGGCAGGCTCGCAAAGCTCTCGGATGAGAACACCGCAAAGCTTGCTGCTCTTCGCCCGGAAGAGAGCGTTCCCGCGTGGGCGTTCAGATACCTGCAATCCTTCCCCGAAGTAAAAGTTACCCTCTCGGGTATGTCCAATCTCGAACAGCTCGCCGAGAACATCGCTACATATAATGAAGCAAAACCCGTAAATGAAAAGGAGCTTGCAGTCCTGTACGAGATCGCTGACAGCATAATAAAAGGATCAGGCGTGCCCTGCACCGCCTGCCAGTATTGCGTAAGCTACTGCCCAAAGGAGCTTAACATTCCCGCACTTCTCAAACTTTACAATGAGTACAATTACTCGGGCGGCGGGTTTGCCGCGCCCCTCGCACTCAAAGGCTATCCCGAAGACAAGCGCCCTGCGGCATGCATCGGCTGCAGAAGCTGCGAAGCTGTCTGCCCGCAGCAGATAAAGATCTCCGAAGCCCTCGCGGACTTTACAGAAAGACTCACAAAGAAATAAGAAAAAGATCGCCGAAATTTCGGCGATCTTTTATATTATTATGCATTTGCTCTGAATTGCAATTTGTAAAGATCGGCGTACACGCCGCCTGCTTCAACCAGGGCATCGTGTGTTCCCTCTTCGACTATTTTTCCGTCCGCGACGACTGCTATCTCGTCGGCGTTCTTGACTGTCGAGAGTCTGTGCGCTACGACAAGCGTCGTTCTGCCGCGGCAGAGCTCGTCGAGCGCCTGTTGGATAAGTATTTCTGTCGTGTTATCAAGTGCGCTGGTCGCCTCATCAAGAATGAGGATGGGCGGATTCTTAAGGAATACCCTTGCGATAGAAAGGCGTTGCTTCTGACCGCCCGATAGGCGCACGCCCCTCTCGCCTATCTGCGTTTCGTAGCCGTGCTCAAGCGTCATTATGTAATCGTGGATATTCGCCCTCTTTGCCGCCTCGATAACTTCCTCGTCGGTCGCATCGAGCCTGCCGTAGAGGATATTATCCTTAATGCTTGCATTAAAGAGGTATATGTCCTGCTGAACTATGCCGATATTGCGGCGAAGCGAGGCGCGCGTGAGCGTGCGGATATCGCGTCCGTCGATAAGTATCTCCCCCTCTTCTACTTCGTAAAAATGCGGGATAAGATGGCATATGGTCGTCTTTCCGCCGCCCGAAGGTCCTACAAGCGCAAAAGTCTTACCCTTTTCGATATTCAGGCTGACGTCCCTTAACACATCCTTTTCGGCGTCGTATGCGTATGTGACATTTTTAAATTCAATATGTCCCTCGGCTGTGCCGATATCGACAGCCCCTTCGGCATCTTTCTCGGGCTCGGCATCCATAATCTCAAGGAATCGCTCGAATCCCGTGACACCGTTCTGGTACTGCTCCATAAAATTGATAAGCGTCATAACCGGAGTAATAAACACGCCGATAGACACGAAAAACGCGGAATAGTCACCGAAATCGATCGCACCGTTAAAAAGGAATATACCGCCTGCGATAAGCACTACGACATTAAATATATCTGTTATAAATGACGTTCCCGAATGGAATTGTCCCATTGCTTTATATGCTTTTTTTCTCGAATTGACAAAGAATGTGTTTCCGACCTCAAACTTCTGGGTCTCCTTGTCTGCATTGGTAAATGCCTTTGTAACACGGATACCCGATATACTGCTCTCAAGCGACGCATTTATCTCGGCGGTCGCCTGTCTGCTCTCCTTGAAAGCCTCGCGCATCCTTTTGCGAAGTGTAGTTGCAATAAGAAGCAAAAACGGCACGCAGGCAAAAATAATAAGTGTAAGCCAGATATTGATGCTTGAGAGATATATAAACGAAGCTATGACCGATATTGATGAAATGAGGATATTCTCGGGCCCGTGGTGGGCAAGCTCGCTTATATCCATAAGATCGTTTGTCATACGGGACATTATTTTTCCCGTTTCGTGATTGTCATAGAAGCTGTAAGGGAGTTTTTCAAGATGCGTAAACATATCGCTTCGCATCTGCGCCTGCATACGAACTCCCATAACGTGACCGTAATACTGGATAAAAAAGTTCAACAGCATACGCAAAAAGTAAAGCCCGAGAAGAAGCAGACCGAAAAAAATTATCTCCTTGTATCTGCCCTCAGGGATAAAGACATTGAGCATCTCGCGCGTAACTATCGGATAAACGATACCTATAAGAGAAACAAAAAGCGACGCAAGCATATCGAGCGTGAATATCAGCTTATGCGGCTTGTAATAAGCAAGAAAACGTTTTAACATACTGACCTCCGTAAATCATCTAAAGAATATTTTATCACATTTCACTCTCTTTTCCAACAGAGATTTGCAATATTGTACCTTTATTTTATTGTACCAAAAAAATCGAAGTCAAATTTGTTCAAATTGCCCATAACAAATCTGCGCGGTTTTATGATATAATTATTAAAGAGAATGTATAAGTTGCGCAACGTGTAGTTTTTCGATAGCAGAACGTAAGTCCGGTTGTCGCAGTGATCCACTTTACTTTTAAAAAGCGAGGTGCAACTATGTTTGCTATTGGCTCAAACGTTATCTACGGAACAAACGGCGTATATCTGGTAGAGGACATAAGAGAAGAGAATTTTTGCGGAGAACCGAGAAAGTATTATGTTCTTTCACAGCTTGAACGCAAAGGACACGACAAGGTCTTTGTACCTTGCGATAACGAAAAACTCGTTTCGCAAATGAAAAAGATCCTCTCCAAAGAGGAGATATATGCTCTGATAAAGTCTATTCCCCGTGAGCCTATGGAATGGATAACCGATAACAGGGCAAGAAGCGAGCATTTCAAAGAAATACTCGCACGTGCCGACAGATGTGAGCTTATGCATCTGACAAAAACGATATATCTGCGAAAGCTTGAAATGAACGCGCAGGGCAAAAAAATATTCCTTTCGGATGAAAACACACTCTCCCGCGCCGAAAAAGTGCTCTTCGATGAGTTTGCGCTCGTGCTCGACATTGAGCGCGAAGATATCATCCCCTTTATAATGGAACAAATAGAAAAATAAAAGCAAAAGAAGCTGTTGCTTATGCAACAGCTTCTTTTGTTTTTATCCGTTATAACCGTTAGGGTTCATAGCCTGCCAGTTGGCGGCGTCGGCGCACATTTCGTCGATACCGTACTTTGCGCTCCAGCCGAGTACCTTTGCCGCCTTTGCGGGGTCTGCATAGCACTCATCAATGTCGCCGGGGCGGCGGGGAGCGATCTTATAATTGATCTTCTTGCCCGTTGCCTTTTCGTAAGCAGCGACTATATCGAGCACCGAGTAGCCGTGTCCCGTACCGATATTGAAGTAGTCTATGCCGCATCTCTTCTCTGCCTCGTCAAGCGCTTTAAGATGCGCCTTTGCAAGGTCTACAACGTGAATATAATCGCGCACACCCGTGCCGTCGTGTGTATTGTAATCATTACCGAACACCGAGAGACACTCAAGCTGACCGCCGCCTACCTTCATAATGTAGGGAAGAAGATTGTTCGGGATACCCTTGGGATCCTCACCGATAAGTCCGCTCTTATGCGCACCTATGGGATTGAAGTATCTGAGAACAGACACGCTCCACTCGGGGTCGGAGACGCAGAGATCGGAAAGGATACGCTCGATCACAAGCTTGGTCTCACCGTAGGGGTTTGTAGTCGAGAGGGGGAAATCCTCTCTTATCGGCACGCTCTCGGGTTTGCCATAGACCGTCGCCGAAGAGCTGAAGACGATCTTCTTCGCACCGTACTTAGACATAAGCTCGCAGAGATTGAGCGTGCTTGTGAGGTTATTGTAATAATATCTGAGGGGTATTGCAACCGACTCACCGACAGCCTTGAGTCCCGCAAAGTGGATCGCACTGTCAATTTCATTCTCGGCAAAGATCTTCTCAAGCGCCGCCTTATCGCAAAGGTCGGCTTCGTAGAACTTAAAATCCTTGCCCGTGATCTTCTTTATTCTCTCGATGGCTACGGGGCTGGAATTGGAAAAATTATCAACGATGATAATCTCCTTACCAGCTTCGAGAAATTCAACTGCTGTATGCGAACCGATAAAACCCGCTCCGCCTGTAATAAGTACTGCCATAGTAATGCCTTTCTTTATAAATATTTCTTAACTATATCCTGCATCTGTGCCATCTTTTCTTCCATATCTGCGACCAGCTTGAACTGATTTCTCGCACGGTCGAGGTTATGGTTTTCGCGGTGTATCTTGAAATACACGTCGCCGTTGAGATGGTCGGTCAAGAAACGCAGTCCCGTTTCAAGCGTGAGTATGTACGCTCCCATCGGGAATGCCTCTATCTCCTCTTTTGTCAGCGTATCGCCGACACTCTTTATGTATCCGCGTGTGAACTCCTCGAAAAGATCGAGCCTGATGTGTACCTTATCGAGGTCAGTTTCATCCTCGACTGCGCTCGATGCACCGAATCTGATCGCGTCACCGAAATCGTAAAGTGCCGATCCCGGCATAACCGTGTCAAGGTCGATTATGCAAAGACCTCTTTCGGTCTTGTTATCGATAAGCACGTTGTTGATCTTGGTATCGTTATGCGTGACTCGAGTGGGAAAAACGCCGGACTCGAGTCTGCTCGTGATAAAACCGCACTTGTCTTTTCTGTCAAAGGCAAACTTTATCTCGTCTGCGACCGATGCCGCTCTTCCCGCGCTGTCCTTGGCGACCGCTCTCTCAAGATCCGCCATACGAGAGGGCGTGTTGTGAAAGTTGGGAATGGTCTCATAAAGTGTCTCAGCGGGAAAATCGAGAAGTTTCTTCTGAAACTCACCGAAAAGCTCGGCGGTCGTCTCAAAAAGGCCCTCTTTTTCGATGAGCTGATAGGTAGTGACATCGTCTACAAAGTTGTACATACGCCAAACTCTGCCGTATGAGTCAACGTAGTAGTTGCCGCCCTTTTTTGTCGGTATGACAGTAAGAGTCTCGCGCTCCGGGTCACCGCCCTCGGCTATTATCTTTTCTTTCAAAAAGGTCGTAACTCTGACTATGTTATCCATTACCCACTCAGGGTGCTTGAAAACGTTTGTGTTGATGTTTTGCAGCGTATACTTCCTTTCTTGTGCTCCCGACTTACAGGAAAGCTTGAAAGTACTGTTTATATGTCCGCTGCCGTACTGACGAAAATCGTAAAGATCTGCATCGATATCAAATTTCGATACTATATCAATTATCTCTTCTCTTGTCATTTCGTCCACAATCCGTTAGGATATTCTCCTTCATCGATCATTTTTTTGATTCTGGAAACAACGAAAGGTTTATCTTCAATATATGTAACTCCGTACCATTTTGCACTCGTTTTAAGGACTCTAACATCACATTTTCCGGCATCCATCATCTCTGTGACAGCGCTGGGCAGATAGTATTCGCCCTTCTCCTTCTTTTCCTCGGGAAGAGTTGCAAGGAAATTCGCAAAGCCGTCTTTTATATGCGAGAATATATTTTTTGTAAAGCCCCAGCAATTCATAGACACGACCGTGTTCTCGTCGATGGGGGTCCAATTCTCGCCATCCTCGGTGTACTCTACACCGCCGCCTCTCTTGCATATCTTGGTACGCTCGGTAACGCTGATAAGCTTGTCTTCTTCATCTGTCACGCACTCTCCGCGGGAGACGTGTCCGTTCTCTGTAAGCGTGTGCGAAAGTGTGTATCCAACCATACAAAAATGCTCTTTTACACCATCGCGGCGGCTGTTTTTGAAGAATTCGGCTATCTTGACAAAAGCGTCTCTGCCGTAAAAATCATCGGCATTTATGACCGCAAAATCATCGTCAACGGCATCGGCTGCCGAAAGCACCGCGTGTGCGGTTCCCCACGGCTTTACTCTGCCCTCGGGCACGCTGTATCCCTCGGGAAGCGCATCGATCGACTGGAACACGTATTCTACATCAATAAAGCGCTCGATGCGGCGTCCTATAGAATCTCTGAACAATTCGTAATTCTCTTTTTTTACAATTATGACCACACGGTCAAATCCTGCTTTGATCGCATCAAAGACCGAGAAATCAATAATAAATTCGCCACTCTCGGTTATTGGATCAAGTTGTTTGAGTCCTCCGTATCTGGACCCCATTCCTGCTGCCATTATCAAAAGTGTCATTGCAACAATAATCCTATTTTGCGTGTGATGCAAAATAGGCTCCCCTTTCTCTTGTTTTATCAAGATCGTATCAATTTATTATACACTATATTGCCGAATTTTCAAATAGATTAATTTATTATTTTGACTTTCTTTTCTATTGTTTACAATTTGTTCACAAATTTATTTCGTATATACTTGACAAGAAAGCAAAATACCTTTACAATAAAAGTGTATCATATGAGACACTTTTTAAACGCTTTCTTTGAGAATATGTGAGGTGTTTATGGAAAAAAATAATATCACACAGTGTTTTATGAAGCTGAAAGACCACTTTCTGTTTTGCGGATGCGACAGTAAGACGTTTGACGCACACATAAACGAAAACACCTGCAGTATTATCCATTACGTACCTTCCGAGATGATATACGAACCGAAGCATTACAAAAAATGTATAGGATTCATACTATCGGGGAAGGCATACGTACACTCCTCGGATGACTCAAAGCAGGTACTCTTGCGGACAATAGAAGAGGGAGAGCTTTTCGGCGTTGCCGCGCTTTTTGCCAAGGATGTGGATTTTGCAACAAACATCTCGGCAAAGACCGAATGCGACATTCTCTTTATCAGCGATGAGACGATATACGCACTTATCGAAGGTGACGGCGCGGTCAGGAAAAATTATATAACTTTCCTTTCGGAGAAGATACGCTTTCTCAACCGCAAGATAACCTATTTCACCGCAGGGAGCACCGAACGCAAGCTGGCACTTTATCTCTCGAGTCTGAAAAGGACCGAAGGTACTGTACGGATCTCGCTGTCAATGAGCGCGCTTGCCGATATGCTCGATGTAGGTCGTGCTTCGCTCTACCGCGCATTCGACCGACTCACCGAGGACGGCTTTATCGAGCGTGACAAAAAGGATATCAAGCTCCTTTCCCCCGAGAAGATGCGCGAGCATTATAACTGATACAAATTATATTTTATATTAACCGCAAAAATGCGGTAGGAGGTTCTTATGAAAAAACTTTTAGCACTCGTTCTCGCACTTGTTTGCATACTTTCGATCGCCGCTTGCGGTACCGACGAGCCCGCCGAGAAAGTCGACATCAAGGTCGCTACTCTCAAGGGTCCGACAGGTATCGGTATGGTACAGCTTATGAAGAATGCCGCAGACGGAACTGCAAAGAACAACTATACATTCTCGCTTGAGAGCGCTCCCGATGCTATCCAGGGACTTATCGTAAACGGTGAGGTAGATATCGCCGCAGTTCCCACAAACCTTGCGGCAGCTCTCTATAAAAAGACAGAAGGCAAGATCCAGGTCGCCGCAGTCAACACTCTCGGCGTGCTCTACATTCTTGAGAACGGCAACACCGTAAACTCTATCGAGGATCTTCGCGGCAAGACTATCTACGCAACAGGTCAGGCTTCCACACCTGAATATATCCTCAACTATGTTCTCACACAGAGCGGACTCACCCCCGGAACAGATGTCACTATCGAGTATATGAGTGAGCACGCAGAGCTTGCAACAGCACTCGCATCGAACACGGTTGCTATCGGTATGCTCCCCGAGCCTAATGTGACCTCGGCAACCAGCCAGAACAAGGATCTTCGTATTGCGCTCGATCTCACAGCAGAGTGGGAAAAGGCTTGCGGCGAAGGCAATGTTCCCGTACAGGGATGCATTGTAGTTTCCAAAGAATTCGCAGAGAACAACAAAGCGGCACTCGATGCGTTCCTTGAGGAATACGCAGCTTCTGTTGAATTTGTAAACGGAAATGTCGAAGAAGCATCCACACTTGTTGAAGAATACACCATTATGGCAAAGGCAGCACTTGCAAAGAAGGCTATACCGAACTGTAACATCGTTTTCAAGACAGGCGACGAGATGAAGACACTTCTTTCCGACTTCTTCAAAGTCCTCTTTGATGCCAACCCCAAATCTATCGGAGGAGCGCTTCCCGATGACGCTTTCTATTACAAGAAATAAGACTTTAAACAAAATAATAAAGGCCGTGCTTGTCGCGGCCTTTTGGCTCTCGGTCTGGTATATAGCCGCAAAAGCTCTGGGTAAGGAGCTTTTGCTCCCCTCGCCCGATGCGGTCGTAAAGCGTCTTTTTGATCTTGTTGTAACCGAAGGATTTTGGAAAAACACCGTCTCTTCGCTCTTACGCATATTCGGCGGAATAATCATCGCGGCGCTCTCCGGCGTGCTCATCGCACTTCTCACCTCGCATTTTTCGCCAGTGCACGACCTGCTCTACCCCGTCATCGCCGTTATAAGATCCACCCCCGTAGCATCCTTTGTCATCCTTGCTCTGCTTTGGATCGGCAAGGACCTTTTGCCCGTATTCATCTCGGCGCTGATCGTATTCCCCGTGATATGGGGAAATATCTGCGAGGGTATCAAAAATATCGACAAGGGACTTGTCGAAGTAGCAAAGATATACCGCTTCCCTTTTTCCAAAAAAATACGAAGACTCTACATCCCCTCGCTTATGCCCTATTTCATATCGGGTTTTCGCACATCGATCGGACTTGCGTGGAAGGCAGGTATTGCCGCCGAGGTACTCGCACACCCCGAGATATCCATCGGGCGCCGTCTTTACGAATCCAAGCTGTATCTTGAGACTGCGGATCTATTTGCGTGGACGCTCGTAGTCGTATTGCTTAGTCTCGTTCTTGATTTTGTGCTTATGTCGGCGCTGAAAAAGCTCGGCAGAGCTTACAACGTGGGGTGATGCTATGGAAATAAAAAACCTTACCAAGACCTTTGATAAAAGAACTGTCATCGACAGCCTCTCACTCACGCTACCCGAGCGCGGTACAGTCGCTTTTATGGGGCCGTCAGGATGCGGCAAGACAACACTGCTTCGCATAATTGCAGGACTTGAGAAAGCGAATTCGGGTAAAGTGTCCGCAGGCTCCAAGACCGTTTCTTACGCCTTCCAAGAGCCGAGGCTCTTCCCGTGGCTGTCTGCCAAAGATAACATAAAAACATCAACCGATGACGAAAAAAACGCCTCAGAATGGCTTTCAAAAGTAGAGCTTGCGGACGATGCCGACAAGTTCCCGCACGAGCTCTCGGGCGGTATGCAACAGCGAATATCTCTTGCCCGCGCGCTTTCAAAAAAGGCCGACATCTACATTCTCGACGAACCGTTTACAGGACTTGACGAGGATCTGAAAAACCGCCTCTATGACCTTGTCCGAGGCGTGGCAAAAGATGCTCTCGTACTCATCGTTACGCACGACCGCGACGAAGCACGCGCTCTTGCGGACGAGATAATAACCTTTGAAGGAACGCCGGCCAAAACTTATACACAAACAAAAAACCGCGAGTAAAACTCGCGGTTTTGTTTGTCTTAAAATTAGTCAGCGTATACGCTTACCATTTTCTTGTCCTTGGATTTGTGCTCGAACTTTACCTTGCCATCGATGAGAGCAAACAAAGTATCATCCTTGCCGCGGCCAACATTGTTACCGGGAAGAACGCTTGTACCTCTCTGTCTGATGATTATGTTACCGGCAAGAACACTCTGTCCGTCAGACTTCTTAACGCCAAGACGCTTAGACTCACTGTCACGGCCGTTCTTTGTAGAACCAACACCTTTTTTGTGAGCAAAAAACTGCAAACTAAGTCTCAACATTACCTGCACCTCCGTATCAGTTATTTTTGTTTTGTTTTTCGGTTTGATAAGACACGATTCAATCGAGAATATTTTTTTCTTTTACATCGACCTCAAGAAAATCGTAATATTCCTCAACAAGATCGTTGAGCTGGTAATAATACGCCTTGAGAAGTCCCGATATCGCATAACGCTTTCTTTCGTCCTCCTCGTATTCGGGAAGAGCCGCGCGTGCGATAAGCTTTATGTCTGTAGTCTTCTCGTCGATGGAATAATCGGCGTCCGACTCATAAGAGAGCTCGATAGAATTGATTATGAGCATCGTCATAGACGATATTGCCGCGCAGAGAACATCTTCTCCCGCTTCGCCGTAGCCTGTGTGGCCCTGCTCTTCAAATCCCCAGAAAGTATCTCCTGTCTTATAAAAAACGATTTTTGTCATCTTGTCAAATTAGCCAACGATCTTTTCGATCTGTACCTTTGTGTACGGCTGTCTGTGACCGATCTTCTTCTTCTCGTTCTTCTTAGCCTTGTACTTGAGAACGTGGATCTTCTTGCCCTTACCGTTCTTAACTACGTTAGCTGTTACTGTAGCACCCTCAACTGTGGGATTACCTACAACAAAATTGTCTGCTGTGGAAACTGCAAGTACCTTGTCAAAAGTTACCTTTTCGCCCTCGGCTACGTCGAGCTTCTCAATAAAGAGAATGTCTCCTTCGTTAACCTTGTACTGCTTTCCGCCTGTTTCGATAATTGCGAACACGAAAAGCACCTCACTTTCATTTTAAGACTCGCTAAAATAGGCGGCAAATAGACGCACTTAAAAAAGCCTAATTTTATGCGGCATACTATTATATCACGCCGAAATTCAAAAGTCAACCGTTTTTTAAGAAAAATTATATCCCGTATTTTTCGGCAGCTTTGAGCGTGTTTTTGAGAAGCATCGTAATTGTCATAGGTCCTACTCCGCCGGGCACGGGGGTTATGTAGGATGCCTTGGGCTCAACAGATGCGAAATCAACGTCGCCTGTGAGCTTGCCGTCCGCACGGCGGTTCATACCGACATCGATTACGACCGCACCTTCTTTTACCATATCACCCGTAACAAAATCGGCCTTGCCGATAGCGACTACGAGAATATCCGCGCGGCGTGTGATCTCGGCGAGATCCTTTGTGCGCGAGTGGCAGATGGTCACCGTACCGTTCGCGTGAAGAAGAAGCATCGCCTGGGGTTTGCCGACGATGTTAGAGCGGCCGATGACAACACACTCTTTGCCCGAGACCTCTATACCGCTCTTGTCAAGAAGCGCCATAACGCCTGCGGGAGTGCAGGGCAAGAAGTCATAATCGCCTATCATTATCTTACCCACGTTGTAGGAATGAAAAGCGTCAACGTCCTTTTTCGGATCTATCGCCTTTATGACCTCGCTCTCGTCAAGGTGACGCGGGAGAGGGAGCTGAACAAGTATTCCGTGGATCTTGTCATCGGCATTAAGTTTGTCCACAAGCGCCATAAGCTCATCCTGCGTTGTAGTCTCGGGGAACTCGTGCACCTCGGAGTACATCCCTGCCGCCTCGCAAGCAAGTCTCTTGTTTCGCACATATACGACAGATGCGGGATTCTCACCTACGATAACCACCGCAAGTCCGGGAAGTATTCCGCTCTCTCGGTGGAATTTCGCCACATCATTTTTTATCTCTTCTCTTATCTCGGCAGATATCGCTTTACCGTCAATTATCTTCGCCATTTTCTTCTCCTTCGTCCTCTGTCTCGGTTTTTGTTGCTTCTTCTGTGCTTTCTGTTGTCTCTTCCGTCAAAGGTTTCTCTTCGCCTTCAAGGTGATACACAGGCTCATACTCGCCCTCGGCAAGTCTTGCCTTTCTCGCTTTGACGCCAAACGTGATAAGAAGTGCCGTTCCGACAACGAAGCAGAGCGCGCCCACAAGCTGTGATATCCTTACCGTTCCACCGAGGATATAAAGGCTGTCCGTACGAAGTCCCTCGATAAACATACGGCCGAATCCGTACCACGTTATGTACATAAGCACGATCTGTCCGTCAAACTTCTTTTTCTTATAAAATGCGTTTATGAGAAGGAATCCTACAACGTTCCAAAGAGATTCATAGAGGAATGTGGGGTGCACATAGTACATTTTATCCCAATGCGTGTGGTAAATACCCATACGGCAAAAGATATCCGTCTCTGCACCGAATGCCTCGCCGTTGAAGAAGTTGCCCCATCTGCCGAGCGCCTGCGCTATCATAACGCCGGGTGCGACCATATCGAGCGCCTTTGCCGGCTTTATCTTTTTTATCTTAGATATTACAAAAATCGTCAGCGCGCCCGCAATGACTGCACCGTAGATGGCGATACCGCCGTTCCAGATAGCAATAACGTCGTACAGGTTTTTGTACACGTGTTCGCCGTCATTAAAGGTCGTAAGCACATAATACGCTCTTGCGCCGATTATCGAGAATATAACAGTATAGATAGCGTAATCGAGCAGATCATCGGTCGAGATACCCTCAAATTTTGAGCGTTTGAGCGCGTAAAGAAATCCCAGCAGGATCGCACAGGTTATGATGATACCGTACCATCTGACTTCAAGTCCGAAAAGCTCAAATGCGACCTTATTAAATGAAAACTCACCGATTCCAAGACCGGGAAAAGACAATGTTACCATTTTCCGTACATCCTTTCTTTAATTCTTCTCGGGAAGTATGACCGAGAGCGAATAATGCTCTTCTTTGTACAGCTTATCAAAGAGAGCGCACGCGTCCTCGTATGTGATACCCTTTATCACATCAATAGATGCAAAAACGTCTGTACCCTCAAAGGCTTCGTACATAACGTTGTTTGCGATCTCGCTCGTGCTGTCAAAATCCTTGAGCGAGTCGGCGTAGAGCATACGGCGGCTGACCTCAAATCTCTCGCGGTCAAGCCCCTCTCTTCTCACCTTTTCGATATACGAAACAAATTTTTCATATACCGCATCGGGATCCTTAGCCTCGCCCGAGAGCGTATTGAAGGAAAAGCTTCTGTTATGATCAAACCCCGAATCGAGCGATTGTATCATTCCGTTCTCGTAGAGATCATTGAAAAACTCTCCCGACTTGCCGAAGAGTATTTCATTCAGTATCTCGCCGCACTCGGCTTTTTTGAGTCTTTCCATCGGATCTCCGCTTATCTCGGTATCTTTGATACCGATGGCAAACAGAGGCATTGCGACCTCCATTCTCTTCTCGGTCTTCTTTTGATAGACCTCGGGGCGTTCTTCTTCGGCATAGCGGACGATCTCCACCGGATCCTGTTCGGGCAGTATCCTGTCTGCCACCTCAAGCACCTCGTCAACACTGACGTTTCCGCAGACAGAGAGCACCATATTCGAAAGATTATAGAAGACTCTGTAGCAATCGTAGAGGATATCGGCGGTTATGTGGGATATTGACTCAACCGTACCGCCGACATTTATCCTTACGCTGTGCTTTTCATACATTGCCTCAAGCAGATTATAAAAGAGGCAGCTGCCCGGGTGGTCTTCATACATACGAAGCTCCTGAGCGATTATCCCCTGCTCCTTTTCGACCGATTCGGGCGTAAAATAGGGGTGTGTGACAAAATCAAGCAGCACCTCAAGCGATTTGTCAAACTGCTCTGTGCAGGAGAAAAGATATGCCGTCATATTATTCGATGTATATGCGTTTGCGCTCGCACCAAACTCGGAAAACTTCTCAAAAGAATCTGTGCCGTCCTCGTTTGCAAAAAGCTTGTGCTCAAGAAAATGTGCGATTCCCGCGGGGACCTCGATAAAATCCTTGTCGTCTTTTAATTTAAACTTGTTGTCGACCGAACCGTAATTCGTTCCGATTATGGCATAGGTCGATGTATGGTTTTTCGGAAAGACGTATATGGTCAAACCGCTTTTGTGCTTGATGTGATAATACTTTTCGCCAAGGAAGGCGTTTTCGCGTGTAGTTACTATATTATTCACAGTCTGCCTCCCCGTTTCCCGACATAAAATACACCGTGTCGAGCTTTACTTTTTTTGATATTGCAACTATATCTTCTTTGGTTATCTTTTCAAACTTTGCGGCACTCTCTTCTATACTCTCGCCGACGCCGGCCATTATTCTGCCGAGATAGTACATCTCCATAGAAGTGGGCGAATCGAGCATATGCATATATGCGTTCTTGAGCGAGCGGCGCGCGCTCGAATATTCGTAATCACTGATATCTCCGCGCCTTACAGCCTCAAGCTGATCGAGTATCTCACGCTCTGCTACCTCGCGCTTATCGAATTCGATACCGCTGTTTACCATCATAGTTCCCTTGTAGGATTCTATAGACGATGAACAATAATAGCAAAGGCTGAGCCTCTCGCGCACGTTCATAAAGAGCTTTGATGCGACCGAGCCGCCGTATATCTCGTTAAACATCACAAGCGCGGGATATTCGGGGGAGGTCACGGTCGTACCCGTTCTGAATCCGAGCGAAAGCTTGCCCTGTGTGACGGGGAGCTTATCCTCGACGTGCTTCACTTCAGCTACATCGCGCACGACCTTGGTATCGATCTTAGCACATTCCTCTCTTTTAAGAGATCCGAACATAGCTCCGACCTTTTCGGTAAGCGACGGGATATCGCACTTGCCGACAAAGAATACCTCTATCTTAGCGTGCGAGATGAGCGAAAGATAGTGTTCATACAGAGACTTCGGCGTAATCATCTCCACGTCCTCGGCACGTCCGAGCTCAGAAATGCCGTACGCCTCGCCGCGGCACATCTCCTCGTAGCAACGAAAAGGCGCATAACGTCTCTTGTCGTTTATCTTTGCCATAATGTCGTTTACAAGATTATCCTTTTCCTGCCCAACATAGTTTTCCAAAAAATATCCCTTATCATCAAGAAGAGGGCGGAAGATGACCTCGTAAATAAAATCGCACACCTCGCCGATAAGATCGGTGCCGTCGTCCGTGTACTCGTTTCCGAGCATATCGGCGGCAAGACCGATTATCTGCGCCTCACCGCGCTTATAATTTCGCATCCCGACAGTTGTCGCGTATAAATAATCAAGCTTTTTGTTAAGGCTCGCCACATTCGGATACTTTTCGCATCCGCGGTGGAGAACACGGAAAAGCAATGCGTTCTCGGATACCGTTTCGCTTGCGAGCGGTACCACAAAGTTCACCGAGAGGAAATTGGTCTTGAATTTATCTGTCTCGATGACATTAAGATCTATACCCCGGGCTACGCCGATCCTTTTTATTGACATAGTAAAAACCGTGCCTTTCTTTTTGCAATCATTACTATTTTACACTATTTGCGCTCATCTTTCAATAACTGATTGTTAATTTTTCTCATAAGGCAGTTTTTTTCTGTCATTTTCGGTGCCGGACGGCAGACATTCAAGTATCGCACGCAGATACCACGCGGCAGAACCCGTGTATCCGCTCCATCCGCCTCTGCCGTAATGTCCTTTTGCGGTATAGATATCGCCCGACATAAAATAGGGCTCATTTCGATATATTTTTGCTCTTTCGTAATTCTCACACTTGATGATCGGATTGAGCGCATCAAGAAGTTCACGCCCTCTCCTTTTATCGCCTATCGCATATAGCGCTATGGCGTACCATACTGCGCCGTGCGAATACTGTCCGCCGTTCTCACGTATGCCTGCGGGATAGCTCTTGATATATCCGGGTTCTTCTTCGGAAGTATCAAACGGCGGATCAAATAGTTTCAAGAGCCCGTGTTTTTTGTCAAATAATCTGTCATACACGCTGTAGAGTGCAGTGCGCGTGCGCTCGGCGTGTTCTTTGTCTCCCGTCACAAAGGCGGCAAAGGACTGCGCCATAATGTCTATTTGGCACTCCTTGGAATCGCGGGAGCCGAGCGGAGTTCCGTCATCGTAAAAGCCGCGAAGATACCAATTGCCGTCCCAAGCACGTTCTTTTTGTGCACGAAGCAACTCACCCTTGATCTTATTGAATTTGCTCGCGTGCTCATCGTCGTTTTGGGATATGCATATTGGAATAAATTTTTCGAGAACGAGCATAAGAAACCACGCAAGCCAGACAGACTCACCCCGCCCCGCTCTTCCGACCTTGTTCATACCGTCGTTCCAGTCGCCGCCGAGAAAGAGAGGCAATCCTCTCTCTCCGAACCTAAGCGAATGCTCAATAGCGCGTATACAGTGTGCGTATATACTGTCGGCGCGCGGTGCGCGCTCAGCCGTCTCACACCGCTCGTTCTCATATGCGTCAAGCGGACGCGAACGAAGATAATTGACATTGACCGAGAGTATCGACATATCCCCCGTTGCACCGATATATTCGCAAAGCGCAAAGGGCAGCCACAGACAGTCGTCGGAATAACGGCTCCTTATACCGAACCGTCCGCCGCCGACGGTACTGTGCCACCAATGCTGAACGTCGCCCTCTTCGTACTGATGTGCGGCGCACCGTATTATTTGGCGTGCCGTGATCGCAGGCTTAAAATAAAGTGCGGCAAGGCTGTCCTGAAGCTGATCGCGGAAGCCGTATGCACCGCTTGACTGATAAAAACCGGTCTTTGCCAGCATACGGACATAATACGCCTGATAAGGCAAATAATGATTTGCCATCAGATCATACTCATATTCGCCCGTGTTAAGTGCAATAGGCGAAAACAGTTTTTCTTCTCGCTTGGCATAAGCGTCAAACGCGGCGAACACATCTTCTGTGCTCATAAACCTTTGCTTCGCATACAGCTCTGTCTTACGAAAGAGCGCGGGACGCGCGCCGAGAACGAAGAAGTACTCTCCATCCGCTTTTGTATCATATACCGCCCTGCAACACTCATCCGTGCACTCATATCCTGCCGCATCCGAGCCGAAAAGGAAGGCAGCGAAATCGGAACTGCCGAACAGATTTCTCACACAAGCACCCTTATCTTCAAGTTGTATATTGAGCACGTTTTCGTGCTTTTTGACATTTCCCATAACAGGAGAAAAGGAATATATAAGCCGTGCCCCGGGGATCTCCCCTTTTGTTTGTACACATATCATTTTTGCGGGCAAGAGCGGGTCGCATCCCACACTGACCGTATACTTCATTCCGTGCAAAGTTCCCTTATACTCGGCGAACGCCCTTTTGTAATACACGCTGTCCGATAGCGCGACAAGATCGTAAAGAGCGCCTTCATATTCAAGGAAAATATACTCACCCGTACCGTATCCGACGGTATCGGGCACCCACTCCGAGAGCCTCATCTCTCTTGAATTTTTGTACCAGGTAAATCCCAGTGAATTCTGTGTCACGAGCACACCGAACGCAGTGTTGCAATAAACGTACGACCACGCACTGTGTTCCGCGGATTTATCGACAAAAAAACCTTCTTTTCCGAACTCGCCCCCGTAGACCCTGTTCACATTCTCTTCGCCAAGAGATACGGATGTGCGCGGCAGGCTTTTTCTTCTTATCACTTTTTTCTCGGATTTACCGTCTGCACTTCGCTCTATCGCCTTAAGAGCAAGCTCAACTCCGAGCGAGGGCGAGAGCTTTATGCACAGAGCCGCTATACAGCCCAAAAGCTCATATTCGGCTTGATTAAGCGCCCCTCTTGCGCAAAGGAATATTCCCCCTCGTCTGCCCACAAATTCGTCGGATCCCGAATAAAGTATTATCCGTTCAAGCTCGGCCTTCTCTTTGTTTGTGTACTCATTATTTCCGGGATACACGATAACAAGCTCAAATCTTACTCCGCTGAGCCACAGATACTTATGCGCGGCAACAAGCACCTGTATCACAGCCCGCGCCGCACCGTCCGTTGCATCAACAAATACGATCTTCTCGTCGCCCGAGATACCGAATTTCCACAGCGAGCCGTAAGAGCAAGGGCAGGCGCGCAGATTGTCCTTCGGAGCGCCGAAATTGGTCTTGTGAAGAAGCGAGGCGAGAATAAAGCTTGCCGCTTCCTTTGATCTTGTATCGGTTCCCGCAAGCTTTTCTTTGGCTTTTGCGTACAGATCGCTTTTTTTCGCACTTATTGAAAATCTATCTTTTTTTCTGCGGGCGAGTGTTATATTCGAGACTACCGACGGCATATCGTTCCCGAGGGCGAGTATGATATCGCATCGGTACTTTCCCTGCGCCGCCGAATTCCTTTTCATCACACATATAGGATCGACACAGGCGCAGAGCTCTTCGTCACGCTCACACTCAAGCTTTTGCACAAATACCTGTTCGATATCATCCGACGAAAAAAGCTCGGGAAGTACCTTTTGCGCCATTGCCGCGTGCTCGACCTCTCCGCCGAGTTCAGCAAAAGCAACACCGAGCCACACATCCGCTTCTTTTTCGGCGCGCCCCTTCCTTCGATAGAGTAATATCTTTTCGTCCCCCAAGAACCGCGATTCGACAAAAAGCTTGGAAAAGGAAGAATGCGCCCTGTAGTCCTCGGGGCGGCAAAGCACAGGCTCAAATACAATTCCCGGACATATCGAGCTAAAGCGCCCTTCTGCCCCAAACTCAAGCAGTATCATCTTTCTGTCAGAATCAAGAGTAATATTCACCGAAGCAGATATCTTACGCTCACCGCGGTACGAGATATTATAAAATATCTTTCCGTTATCCGAACCAAAGCCGATCTTTTGGGTTCTGTCAACATTTTTTCCAAGCACGGGATAGATCTTGCCGTCAGATTCAAACATCATAGAGAAAGCGAGCGCAGAATCCGTGTCAGGTCTGCTCACAGCCCTATCTCCGTAAAAGAATGATACGTCCGTATGCGATGTGGCGAGCGCGCGAAGCTTTCCGTCCGAGACGGTATACGCGCGCAAAACATCCCCGGAAGGCTCTGATGCGCCCGTTCTTGCAGATGCTCTGTTTCGCATTCTGTCTATTATCTGCAGGCTCTTTTCGTCCACCTCACGAACTTCTTTTTTGTATATTATCGCATCGGCAGGAAGCTTTTCAGCCAGAAGCAGTGAGGATGCACGCATCATCGGCACACGCATAAATCTGCGGCAAAGAATATCGTCAAAGCAGGCGTTGGCACAGGCGGCAATGCTCATTCCCATATGGTGCGCCATATGGCTTTTTACAGTCGCACGCCCGCCGCCCACACGAGAGGGTGTAAGGTCTACCGCCTCATAAAAGCCGTATTTACCGTAGGCGCCCACTTCCTTCATAACAGAAAGGCCCCCAAGGACATCCCTTACCGATGCCTTGAGCATCAGGAAGAGCGCATATGGTGCGAAAACACGGTCCTCCTCAAGTCCGCGTACAAGTCCGAGCTTGCTCTCTCCTATAGCACGGTAACGGTAATTCATATCGGCGTCAAAGGAATAGAATGCACTCTCGGATTTACCCCAAAGTACCCCGTATCTGCCGCTGTCAGTCTTTGTCCCCGCGCCGTTCTTTTTATTGATAGAAAAGGCGAAAAGAAGTCCCTCGTATGCCATCGAGTTGGGGTAAACGGGCAAAAACAGCGCGGGCATAAAGTATTCGAACGCCGTTCCGCTCCAGGAAGCAAGCCCGATATGGTTTCCGTCTCCGATAAAATGTCTGCCGAGCGCTCTCCAATGCTCGTCCGATATCTCACCGCGCGCTACGGCAAAATAGCTTGACAGACGTGCCTCGCTCATATAAAGATCGTAATAATTCTCGTCAAATTTTGCGCGCGAGGGGTCAAGTCCTATATAAAAAAGCTTTCGTTTCGGATTGTAAAGAGGTGCGAATTCGACAGCGCCGACAAGCGCGTCTATTCTTTTCGCTATATCAAGAAATCCGGTGTTTTCAAAGGCATACTCAAGAACTCCCTCGCGAAGAGTCACAAGCGAACAGAAAAAGTTTCCCGAATCGACTGTCGAAACGTATGAAGGATGCAAAAGAGCGAGGGTTCTTGTATCGTACCAGTTGTAGAGATGTCCGTGCCATTTTTCCATTTTCTCGACACTCGAAAGCGTCCGCTCAAGTCTTATGCAGAGCTCGTCCGAGTTAATAAATCCGAAGTCCCTTGCCGAGAGCGCGGCAACAAGATACATACCTATATTTGTGGGCGACGTGCGATGCGCGGTCGCTTCCTTGGGCAATATCTGATAATTATCGGGCGGCAGGTAATTGTCCTCTGCGACAACAAAATCTTCAAAAAAGCTCCACATATCACGTGCGTATTCTGATATCTGCTTTTTCTGCGCGGCAAAGGAGCGGCTCTCTTTTTCTATATTTTTTGAGAGCAGATACGCCGCAAACGGAAAAGCAATAAAAAGAAGCGCACATATGTCAGAGATGAGCTCATCGGTCAAAACAAGTATGAGCAAGCCCGCCCAGACAGAGATCTGCATACGCAAAAAATATGCCGAGAGCGTGTTTTTCTTTTTCTCGCTTTCGGCGGCGGTGGTCCATTCAAGCATATGCTGCCTTGAAAAAAGCATTCGCCAAAGCGCACGCACTATCGCATCAAGCGACACATAAGAGAGATACGCAAGCGAAGATATACTGTAGAGCATATTTGCCGCATCCTTGACTATGCCGCTCACCGCATACGAAAAATAGCTGCGTAATATTATCTTGTACGCGCCGACATTTCTTGAAACTATAGGCGATATAAAGGAAACAAACGCGGGAAGCATCAGATAAAGCAAAGCAAAAAACACAGTCGCACTCGCATTTTTGCCCGCGGCAACGGCGGCAGTGATGATCGTCAGAAGCGCAAACACCGGAGTGAGTGCGCGAAGAAGATTGTCAACAAGCTTAAAACGCGAGAGCGCGTTTATAGGAGCACGGCAAAATGCGAGCGACTGCACATCGCCTCTTATCCAACGGTGAAGGCGGTCATAATACGAAAGCGAGGACGACGGAGCGCTGTCAACGAGCGCTATATCGCCAAGATAAGCCGCGCGAAGTCTTGTGCCCTCAAGCAGATCGTGGCTGAGCACGCTGTCCTCGGGAAACGCCCCGTCGATAACAGCGGCGAAGGCATCTACGTCGAATATTCCCTTTCCGCAGAATATCCCCTCGCCGAAAAGGTGGCCATAGACGTTGAATTCGCACATATCGTAGAATTCGACTCCGCCGCTTCCGCACTGCATCAAAGAAAAATACGATCTCGATACCGACTCGAGTGAGCTTATCATTCTCGGCTGCATTATGCCGTAGCCTTCGGTTACAATAGCTCCGTGCGGTGTTTTTTCAATTTTCGGTCTGTTCTGAGGGTGCGCGGCACTTCCCACAAGCTTTTTTATGCTCGTGTGCGAAAGCCGCGTATCCGAATCGAGCGTAATAACATATTTAGTTCCCCTTACAGCCTCGATATCGCCGACCGCAGTGGATATGCTCGTCTCGGCGCCGCGAAGAAGACGCACAAGCTCAATAAGCGCTCCCCTCTTACGCTCCCAGCCCATATATTTCTTTTCGCCGATCGAGTAGCTTCGGTCTCTTACAAAGAGCACAAATCTGTTTCCGTATTTGGCGTTAAGCGCCTCGATGCGCCGGCGCGCATAATCGATTATCTCACCGTCGCCCACCGCACTCGCGTCTTTCCCGTCACGAAGATCGCCGAGCACGCCGAAATATACGTTTTCTTTGGGTGAAAGATTGCAAAAATCCTCAAGTCGGTCAAAGATCGCCGCATCGCTCTTTTCCCCGAAAAGCAAGGTCGTCACGACAGTAAGCGTGCGCGCCTCATCGGGGATCGTATCAAGCTTCAGGCGTGGAAGCATACGCGGTTTTACGATACGTGAAACGATCATTTGTGCTATCTGTTTTGCAACCTCGAAAAACGGCAAAAGCAAAAAGAGCGCCGCGATATATGAAACGGGGGATGTATGCCCCACGATAAAGAAATACACTGCTTCAAGCGCTCCGACAAAAACGGCTGTCATCGGGAAATACGCGGCAGCTATCGGATGCTTCTCTTCTTTCACCAGATAATATCCAAGAGCTCTCGCCTCACCCTTGGCGCTCTTGGCTACGGCAAGCAGGCGCGTAGCATACTCGAGCTCTCCCGTTTTTTGCTTTTTTGCCCCATAGGCAATACTCTTTCTGTACATTGCCTTCGTCTCTTTGTCACAGCGCAAATATACACCCGACGGGTCTGCCGAAAATATCTGCTCAAGTCGCGAGACGCGCTCAAACACCTCGTCAAAATCTATGTTTTTCTGCCAAAAGAGCATTTTTACGAAGATATCCGTCTTCTTGTCATCCGAAGACTCACACTTGATACACTCATATATCTTTGACACGATCGCACACGAGAGCATACTTCCGAGTGCGTACAGCTCGTCGCTTTCATAAGGGTCGGCACTCTGCTTACCCTCAAGAAATTTCACAAGCTCTTTTTCGCAGAAGCTCTCCTCATCCGAGCCGTCTATAAATTCTGATACGTGGCAAAAAACGCGCGGATATTCAAACCCGATATCAGAGCGTCTCGACCTTATCTGCTCTATTCCCTGCACCGCGTTTTTTGCTGTCTCTTCTATAAGATAATAGTTGTCGCACAAAAGCAACTGTGAGAAGGTAAACTCTCTCTGCTTAGGACTTTTGATAAGAGTCCTGTATTCCCTTCCAAGGTATGCAAGCTCGCGCTTGAGCCGCACAACGAGCGCTTTTGTTTTGTTTTTTGTATAAATCAACGAGGATCTCTCCTTTGTAAATGATATAACTATATTGTTTACATTTTTTTGCATATTATGTAAAAAAAGAGCCGTCACCTGACAGCTCTTTCGGAAGTATTCTTTTTTCGAAGTTTTATAATTATGAAAAGGCACAGCACACCGAAAAGCGCACCGCAAAAATCAAGCAGGACATCAGCCGTGCTTGAAAAGCGCTCGGGGGAAAAGCACTGCAGGGTCTCGTCGAAAACGGCAACAAGCAGTGAATAAAGAAGCGCTGACGATATTCCAAGTCTGAACTGCTTTGCCGTAATATAAGCAAGCGCGCCGAGAAGTGCAAATTCACAAAAATGCGCCGTCTTGCGCACAGGTCCGTCAACGACCTCAACATCAAGACCTAAAAAATCGCATATACTCTGTATTATGCCTGCCACATTCTGACTCTTCTCTGTCGATTCTTCGGCAGTATCCATAGAAAATAAGAAAATTACAAAGGTGAAAACAATAAGTAAAATAAGACTTGCCCACGGCAAGAATCTCTTAGCTTTTATTATCACATCTCCACCTCCGTTATATTAGTTATATTATATTTTATCACGTTATAAAAATATTTACAACAAAATTATTTTTTCGATTGTTTTTTTTAAAATTATATGGTATACTTAATAAGTCGCGA
>CAYZHW010000007.1:0-15377 GCA_964478105.1 uncultured Lachnospiraceae bacterium
CTTATCATTGTGGTATCCCATAGCTGCCGCCTCACCGAGAGATTCGCACATCGCATTGTAATCGGTCAGGGGGCCGCAACACAGAATTATTATCTCAAGAGCGGTCATTCCAAGGTATATAAGGTACAAGATCCTTGTCGTTACCTTCATCTTGGAGACTATTTTACCGACCTGCGGTCCGGGGCTTTCCGCGCGAAGCAGATGCATCGCGGAACCTTCGTTGCTTTCGGGAATAAAGATAAGCACGAATACGAGTATTCCCATACCGCCTATCCAGTGGGAAAAGCTTCTCCAAAAGAGCGACGAATGCGAGATGAGTGTGATATCGGTGATGACGCTTGAACCGGTTGTGGTAAAGCCGGACATCATTTCAAAGCAAGCATCCACATAATTGGGAATGTCTCCGTTTATGACAAACGGGAGAGCGCCGAAAAGCGTCATTACGATCCACACGAGCGCCGTCAGAGCAAAGCCTTCCTTTTGATAGAGCGTGTTTCTGTCGGGCTTGGGTAGCTGTAACAGTGCTCCGATAAGCGCCGACGCAATTATCGGAACGGCAAATGCGACGATATGTTTCGGGGATTCTTTATAGATAATACTTACGGCAAGAGGAGCGAGCATAAGAATGCTCTCAAGTATCATTATCTTGCCGAGTATCCTTCCGAGCTTTTTATAATTCATCGTTTTTCTCCGTATTACTCGAAAATATCTGTCAGGTCATCGAAATTCTTGTGAGTGGTAACGACGATAACGTTGTCTCCGAATTTTATGCAATCGTTACCGCCGGGAATGATGACCTCATTGTGGCGTATTATGCACGCGATCAGACAGTTTTCTTTTATCTTAAGATCTTTAAGAGGCCTGTCGTATATGCGTTCTTGCTTTTTGGCGAAGAATTCGAGAGCCTCGACCTGGCCGTTTACCAATCGGTAGAGGGTGAGAACGTTACTTCCTCTTGTGTTGGCGATAGCTCTTATATAGCTGATGATCCTGTTGGCAACAATGCCTTTGGGAGAGACGTTGTTGTTGATGCCGAGCTCGTCGAGCATACAATAGAGGTCGTCGTTTTTGATCTGTGTGATCGTTTTTCTAACCTTCATTTTGTTAGCGAACATCGACACGACCATATTTTCTTCGTCTATGTCGGTGAGGGCAACAAAGGCATCCATTGCTTCGATACCTTCTTCAAGCAGCAGATCGTGCTGTGTGCCGTTGCCGTGAATGATCGTGACACGGGGAAGATCGTCCGCCAATTCCTCGGCAGTCTTTTTATTGCTTTCTATAAGCTTTATTGTGTATTTTTTCTTCGAGAGCTCGTCGGCAAGGTAGTACCCTATCTTATTGCCGCCGACTATCATAATGTTTTTCAGAGGGGATTTTACAAGGTCTGCCTCTGCCAAAAAATCACGCAGAGATTTTGCATCGGCGGTAAGGTGGATCCTATCGCCCTCTTCGATCACAAAATTACCTGTAGGGATGGTTACGTTTTGCCCGCGCTGTACCGCGCAGATGAGCACCTTGGTGTTGAGCTTCTTTCCAAGCGAGATAAGTGTCTCGCCGATAAGCGAGCATCCCGCCTCGACGACTATCTCCACAAGCAAGACTCTGCCGTTTGCAAAATGCTCGACCTGAGCGATAGAGGGGATATTTATGATGTTGAATATTTCTGTTGCAGTATCCTTTTCGGGATTGACTATCATCGAGATGCCGAGCTCTTCCTTCATCTCCATGATCTGTCTTCTGTAATCGGGATTTCTTACGCGCGCTATGGTGTTCTTTACGCCTATTTTCTTTGCGACAAGGCAGGCGAATATGTTAAGCTCGTCACTGCCTGTGAGTACTATGGCAAGATCTGCGTCCTTGACCTTGGCTTCTTTTTGTATATCAAGGCATGCGCCGTTTCCGACGACGCCGAATACGTCATATTTTTCAATGAGACTTTCTATTTTATCTTTGTCTTCGTCAATGATGGTAATGGTGTGCCCCTCTCCCGCAAGGGTCTTCAGTATTGTTTTTCCGATGGTACCAAGTCCGATTATTACGATCTTCATTTTTATACTCCGGTATTTATTTTTTGGTTAGATACGAACATTATATTTTCATTATACTATGACAGAAAAAGAATGTCAAGAAATCGCACTCCGATTGACTTATTCAAAAAAATGAAGTAGAATATGATAAAAGGGGTGAGGTCTGTATGTCGGCTTTGTGGAATCTTTGGCACGGATGCAAGAAGATAAGCGCCGGATGCCAAAACTGTTATGTTTACAGGACCGATTCGAAATACGAGCGTGACGCAAGCGAGGTGCGAAAAACAAAGCAGTTTGATCTGCCCGTGAAAAGAAAACGCTCGGGTGAATATAAGATACCGTCGGGCGAGACTGTCTACACCTGCTTTACCTCAGACTTTTTTCTTGACAGTGCCGACAAATGGCGAAATGAGGCGTGGGCGATGATAAGGGAGCGTTCTGATCTGCATTTTATCATTATAACAAAGAGGATCGACCGCTTTTTTGTATCGCTTCCCGAGGATTGGGGAGAGGGATACGACAACGTTACCATCGGATGTACTGCTGAAAACGCTGACCGCGCTGCTTACAGGCTTCCGATATTTGCCGGACTTCCGATAAAGCACAAATTTATTATTTGCGAGCCTCTTCTTGGGGAGATAGACTTATCTCCTTATCTTTCGGGGATCGAAGAGGTCATTGTTGGGGGTGAGTCGGGTAACGAGGCAAGACTTTGCGATTTTGAATGGGTAAAGAAGATACGCGGCGCGTGTATCTCCGCCGGGGTGGCATTCACATTTAAGCAGACGGGGGCATATTTCCGCAAGGACAAAAGAAATTACCGGATCGCGCGCAAATACCAACATTCTCAAGCAAAAAAAGCGAATATCGATTACACACCCTGAGCTTATCCTGCATAGAATGAGTATGAAAATACTATTATGCAGGTGAGTAAAATGTTGATACCGAGAAGATATGACCGAATACGCGCACTTGAGTACGCAGAGCGCTGGGCGTTTGACAGAAATCCGCTTTTTGCGAGCTATAACGGCATCGGCGGGGATTGTACGAACTTTGTTTCACAGTGCGTGCTCGCCGGATGCTGTGTGATGAATTATACACCCACATTCGGTTGGTATTACAGAAGCGATGCCGACCGTGCTCCGGCGTGGACGGGCGTGGAGTATTTTTATAATTTTGTAACCTCAACCGAGGGAGCGGGGCCCTTCGGTGTTGAAGTGCTCGAGGATGACGTTACGATAGGAGACGTTATACAGCTCGGAGACGAGACGGGGGATTTTTATCACACACTCCTTGTCAGCGGATTTACGCGTAGGGACGGACTTCTTGTTGCCGCACACTCGGATGATGCCTTCGACAGAAGACTCAGTTCTTACAATTATGCCTCGATAAGGTTTATAAAGATCCTCGGTGCAAGGTCGGATACCTTTTTCGTCCAGCCCTGTTTTGATGATCTGATCAACGGCGTGGCGCTGCTTACAACAGAATAAAAAGAACAGCGTTGCGATCGATCGCAACGCTGTTCTTTTTATTTCTTTTTTATCTCTTCGATATATGTTACAAAATCAAGATTAAGCACGGATCGTTTGCCGTTTTTTTGCGTTATCTCGATCCAATTATCCGATATATCGGTTATCTCGCCGGTGACTCCGAACGATCCCTGAGATTGTATGGAACAGTTTTTTCCTTTGTATTTTTCGATTATTGCGTTCATCTGTATTATTCCTTTCTTACGAAGCTTTTTTCTTTTCCTTCTTATCGTATCCCTGTGCCGAAACATAGGCAGAAGGATGCAAAGATATATTATCAGTATCCACCATAAATAATTCAAGCCTGCGCCCCCTTTATTTTATGATGTGATCGTACAGCGCATCAAAAGCCGCGCTCGAGAAGTTTTCGGATGCTCCCCGGTCAAAGCCCGAGAAAAGACCGTTTCCGCCGCCTCCGCTTGCAGAGTGGACGCGGGTACGCCCCGACATATTATCAAGCGTGACGGTGAGAGTCATTCTGTTTCTCACTCGGTAGTAATACTTTTCGAAGAGTAATACCTGCACTTCGCCTGCCTGCGATTCTATTCTGTAATGATCGAGAAGCTCGCCCGAAAATGTACCGTCAACGACCGTGCGGAATATTTTATCAGCGGCTTCGTCAATATCAAGTGAAACAAAAAAGATGTTTTCCATTTTAGGACTCCTTTTAGAGATCTATCTCGGCACCGTTTTTTCTTAAAATGTTACGAAGCTCTGCGGTGTTTACATCGCGGTAAGAAATGTTGTTTTTAAGCTTTATTGCGGTTGCAACAACTACATCGTATTCTCCGATACATTTTGCGTCATATGGAAAAAGCATAATTTGCACCTCTGATCTTTTTGCCCAAGTCAATTTTATCACGAAAAAAATAAAATTTCAATAGTTTTATAAGATAAAAACCTTTTCAGAGATTCTCCCCTCTGAGAATAGCCGAAAACCGCCGAAAGATGGACGGTTTTTGATTGACTTGTATGGCTTATTATGGTATAATCACCTTGACGGCTACAGCGTCAAAAAGGAGAATTTCGGAGGATAAGATCATGAGGGTAGTTCTTGGTAAAGTAGGAGATTCCAAGACAATTAATTTTGCCGTGAGCGAGTTTGCCAAATATCTGAAAATGATAGACAGCACACTCACGGTCGATCAGCGTACATACCCTGCGTATGACGAAAAGGTCGAAAAGGTCATCTTTATCGGTTTGCTTGATGAGAAAATAAGCGAACGTGACAGAGTTGTGCTCAAGGTAAAGGACGGCGCAGGTTATATCACGGGTTCAAACGAGCGCTCTGTGCTCTTTGCCGTGTATAAGGCGCTCGGTGCGCTTGGATGCAATTGGGTGCGTCCGAGCATCGACGGAGAGTTTATTCCGAAGAAGAAGCTTTCTGTGTCTGACTTCAATTTTGAACTTGATCACACTCCCTCGTACCATCACCGCGGTGTTTGCATCGAGGGCTCGAACAAGTATGAAAACATTTACGATATGATAGATTGGATGCCTAAGGCGGGACTTAATGAGTATTTTATGCAGTTCCATATACCATACGCATTCTTTGACCGTTGGTATAACCGCTGGTGCGGAGAATATCTCGGCCAAAATGATCCCATCACAAAAGAGGACGCTCTTTATATGACGAGCCGTCTTGACGAGGAGATCAAGCTTCGCGGAATGGGATATCACAAGGGCGGTCACGGCTGGACGCTCCCACTTGTGGGTGAGCTTGGCGCAGGATGGTACAAATATGACAAACCTGTGCCCGCAGATGTTCAGGCGATGTTTGCCGAGGTCGACGGAAAGAGAGAACTTTGGGGCGGCAGTCTTTTTGATACCAATCTCTGTTATTCCGACCCCGCGGTAAGAAAGAGATTTCTTTTGGGTATCGTGAATTATTGCAAGGCTAATCCCGCGGTCGACAGACTTCATTTCTGGCTTGCCGATAAGTACAATAACCAGTGTGAGTGCGAAAACTGCAAGAAGATGCGTCCTGCAGATAATTACGTTGTAATGCTCAACGAGCTTGATGAGATGCTTACGGCAGAGGGAATTTCCACAAAGATCGTATTTCTTCTCTACTTTGATCTTCTCTGGGCTCCCGAGGTGGAAAGAATTAAGAATCCCGACCGTTTCACTCTTATGTTTGCGCCCATTACGAGAAGCTATATGCAGGCATATATTGATGCGGTAACGGGCGAGACTGCCGAGTGCGATCCTTTTGTATATAACAAGATCGAGCTTCCGAGTGAAGTAAACAAGAATCTCGCACATCTTCGTGCGTGGCAGAAGCTCTTTGATGGAGATTCGTTTGTGTTTGATTACCACCTTATGTGGGATTTTATGACAGATCCCGGATGCTACCGTATATCCCGAGTGCTTCACGATGATATGAAGAATCTTGATAAGCTCGGTCTTGACGGTATGGTATCCTGTCAGCTTCAGAGAGTTTCGTCTCCGACCTGCTTGCACATGTATTCGATGGCGAGAGCGCTTTGGGATAAGACGAGCGAGTTTGAGGATGCAGCGAAGGAATATTTCGATATCTCCTTTGACCGTGATGCCGACAAGGTGAGGGAGTGCATGAAGCTTCTTTCCAAAATAAACGATTCGGACACACCCGACAGAAACCAAAGGATTATTGCGAAAATAAATGAAATACTTCCGCTTGTAAGAGAAAATTACGGGCGCGAGTGCGAGGAGTGCTACCACATGTCGTGGGCATATCTGCTTCGTACGCTTGAACTTTGGCTTATCATAGCAGAAGGACGGATTATGTTTGAAGCGGGCGATACAGACGGCGCACAGAAGAAGTATGAAGAGTGCTGCAAATACGTTATCGCAGTTGAGGATGAGGTACAGCGCGGATTGGACGGATATCAGTACGTACACGATACCCTGAAGGCCAGAAGACTTGGACTTATCAACAAATATTGATATATTAGGAGAGAGAAAATGAGAATTGTACTCGGAAAGATCGGAGAAAATCCGACAGTAAATTACGCGGTAAGCGAGCTTGCCAAATATCTGAAAATGATCGACCGTACACTCACAGTAGATCAGCGCACATACCCTGCATATGATGAGAAGGTCGAGAAGGTCATCTTTGTCGGCCTGCTTGACGCAAAAGAAGAAGCGGATGACTGTGTTATGATAAGCATCAAAGACGGTGCCGGATATATCACGGGTTCTAACAATCGCTCGGTGCTCTTTGCAGTATATAAAGCGCTCGGCGCACTTGGCTGCAAGTGGGTACGCCCGAGCATTGACGGAGAGTTTATTCCCCTGAAGAAACTTACGGCAGCCGATTTTAACATCGAGCTCGACCATACCCCCTCTTACCGTCACCGCGGTATCTGCATTGAGGGCGCAAACACATATGAGAACGCATTCAATATGATCGAGTGGATGCCCAAGATGGGACTTAACGAGTATTTTATGCAGTTCCACATTCCCTACGCTTTCTTTGAGCGTTGGTATACTCACCACGAGGACGGCGCGGCTCCCTTTACTCCCGAGGATGCAATACATCTCGGACACAGACTTGACGAGGAGATAAAGCTCAGAGGATTCAAGTATCAGAAGGTCGGCCACGGCTGGACATACCCGCTTGTAGGCAAAGAAGGCTACGGCTGGTACAAGTATGAGGAAGAGATCCCCGCAGACGTGAAGGCTATGTTTGCAGAGATCAACGGCGTGCGCGAGGTCTGGCACGGAAGCCTCTTTGATACCAATCTCTGCTATTCCAACCCCGATGTAAGAAAGAGATTTATCTCGAACATCGTTGACTATTGCGAGAAGAATCCCGCGGTCGATTATATCCATTTCTGGCTTGCAGATGCAAGAAACAACCAGTGTGAATGCTCCGAGTGCCGGAAGCTGCGCCCCGCTGACTACTATGTAATGATGCTCAACGAGCTTGACGAGATGCTCACGGCAAAGGGAATCAAGACAAAGATCGTCTTCCTTATCTACTTCGAGCTTCTTTGGGCGCCTGTGCAAGAGAAGATCAAGAATCAGGACAGATTCGTGCTTATGTTCGCTCCTATTTCACGCTCTTATACAGAGGCATATACAGATGCGCTCACCGATGAAGCGGTCGAGTTTGATCCCTATGTGAGAAACAAGATAACCCTTCCCGCAGAGGTAAACAAGAACGTTTATGCGCTCAGATCCTGGCAGAAGAATTTTGACGGTGAATCCTTCCTCTTTGACTACCACATAATGTGGGATTTCCAGATCGATGCGGGTTGCTACAGAAACGCACGTGTGCTTCATGATGATATGAAGAATCTCGATAAGCTCGGACTTGACGGAATGGTCTCCTGCCAGCTTCAGAGAGTGTCTGCCCCGACTTGTCTTTCCACTTATTCCATGGCAAGAGCGCTCTGGGATAAAACAAGCAATTTTGACGACGTTGCACGCGATTATTTTACTACCTCGTTCGATGCTGATGCTGACAAGGTAGAGGCATATATGAATTCGCTTTCCGAGATAAACGATTCGGACGATGCAGATAAGTATGACAAACTCATTGCTAAGATAAACGAGACGCTCCCGATGATCAAGGCAAATTACGAGCGCACAAAGGGATGCGAGAATTACCATATGTCCTGGGCGTATCTGCTTCGCCATGCAGAACTCTGGATACTTATCGCAGAGGCGTTCAAGGTCAAGGATGACGAAGCGACTCGCGATGAAAAGTATCAGGCTTGCTGTGACTATATCAACTCTGTGGAAGATGAGGTACAAAGAGGATTTGACGGCTGGCAGTACATCTACGACGTACTCAAGAAGAGAATCGGAATTTATCCCAAGAAAAAGTAATAGGAGATGCGACAATGAGAATAGTTCTTGCAAAGATAGGAAAGTCAGCGACGGTAAATTATGCCGTATCCGAACTTGTACGATATCTTAAAAAGATAGATGGATCGCTTATAATAGACCGCCGCAATTATACCGTTTACGACGAAAAGGTGGAGAACGCCATATTTGTCGGTAAGCTTACAGAAGCAGAAGAGGCCTGCGACCGCATTACCGTAAAGGTAAAGGACGGTGCGGGTTATATCACCGGTTCGAACGAGCGCTCGGTGCTTATTGCGGTCTATAAGTTCCTTGAAGCTCTCGGCTGCAAGTGGGTACGCCCGAGCGACGACGGAGAATTCATCCCCGAAAGGGAGCTTGAAAGATCCGAGCTTACAGTCTCGCTTGAACACACACCCTCCTACCGCCACCGCGGTATCTGCCTTGAGGGCGCGAACACCTATGAGAACGTATACGATATCATCAATTGGCTTCCTAAGGTCGGTATGAACGAGTATTTCATTCAGTTCCACATTCCGTTCTCTTTTTTCAAGCGCTGGTACAGACAGCACGACGACGGCGCAGGCCCCGTTACACTTGAGGATACCGTGCTTCTGACAGAGAATCTTGAGGAAGAGATCAAGCTGCGCGGGCTTACATATCACAAGGTCGGTCACGGCTGGACATATCCGCTTATAGGAGAGCTTGGCTCTGGCTGGACAGATTTTGACTACAGCGACAGCATTCCTGCTGATGTTAAGGAGCTCTTTGCAGCGGTAAACGGCAAGAGAGATATCTGGAAGGGCAGCCTTTTTGATACTAATCTCTGCTATTCCAACCCCGAGGCAAGAAGACGCTTTATTGACGGTGTTATAAATTACTGTAAGAACAATCCCTACGTTGATTACGTGCATTTCTGGCTTGCAGATGCAATGAACAATCACTGCGAGTGCGAGAATTGCAAGAAGATGGCACCTGTTGATTGGTATGTTATGATGCTCAACGAGCTCGACGAGAGACTCACACGTGAAGGGATGACTACGAAGGTCGTATTCCTTCTTTACCTTGAGCTTCTCTGGACTCCCGAGCTCAACAAGATCAAGAATCCCGACAGATTTACTATGATGTTTGCTCCGATCACCCGCTCTTATACCGAGACCTATGTTGAGGGAATGAGCGGCAAGGAAGTACCCGTTCCCGTTTATGAGCGTAACAAGATCACTCTTCCCAAGGAAGTAGATAAGAACCTTGCCTTCCTTCGCGCTTGGCAGAAGCTCTTTACCGGTGATTCCTTCGTGTTTGATTACCACATTATGTGGGATTACGCGATCGACGCAGGCTCGTACCGCATCGCGCGAGTTGTACACGATGATATGAAGAATCTTGACAAGATCGGACTCGATGGTATGATGAGCTGCCAGATACACAGAGTATCTCTTCCCACCTGCCTGCCCACCTACGCTATGACGCGCGCTCTTTGGGATAAGACCAGCGATTTCGATACCGTCTCACACGAATACTTCGCTATCTCCTTTGACCGCGACGGCGAGAAGGTCGAGGCATATCTTAAGACGCTTTCAAAAATCTACGACTCTGCCGACTCCGACAAATACGAGAAGGTCATTGCCAAGATAAACGAGATCCTTCCCTTGATCGAGACGAATATGATAAAGGCGGAGAGGGACGAAAAATTTGAGATGTCGTGGAAGTATCTCTACCACCACGCAAAGCTCTGGATCCTTATCTGCGAGGCATTTATACAGAAGAGAGAAAAGAATGCCGATGCCGCTATGGCAAAGTACGAGGAATGCCGCGCTTACGTCATCGCGTGCGAGCCCGAGATACAGAAGGGCATCGACGGATACAAGTATCTCAACGCTACACTTAACAGAAAGCTGGGACTTCTTGAAAACGGTAATGTCATTGTTAATCAAGACTCAGACGCAGACTGATAAATGCAGAAAAAGCCGTGCATTATGCACGGCTTTTTTGCGTCAAAACGGTTGAATAAAACCTTTTAGTATGATATAATTCAAGAAAATAATACCTACGAAGGTATGGAATGAGAATTTCGATCGGAAAGATAGGCGAGAGCAAGACTGTCGCATACGCGGCAGAGGAGCTTGCACGTTATCTCAAGAAAATAGATAAAAGTTTGCTTATTGATATGGCATCGTATGAAGCATATGAGAAAAATGTAGCCAACGTGATCTTTATCGGTATGATGAGCGAAGAAAATGACAAGGCCGATCGCATTGAGATAAAGATAAAGGACGGCGCGGGGTATATCACGGGCTCCAATGAGCGCTCTGTACTTATCGCGGTTTATAAGTTTCTTGAGAGTTTGGGATGTAAATGGCTTCGTCCCGGCGAGGACGGTGAGTTTATCACAAAAAGAAAGCTTAATAAGGGGGATATCTCGCTTGAGCTTGACCATATTCCCTCGTACAATCACCGCGGTGTCACAATAGAGGGATCTTGTACATACGAGTCTGTTTATGCCGACTATTTTGCAACCGCATTTGAGCGCAACGGAGAAAAGTATGAGGCATACGTAAGAGAAATGTCACAGATCTGGGATAGAGAAGAGAACGAGTCCGGATATGATGAGCTCACCGCGCTGATAAATAAAACACTTCCTGTAATTAAAGCCGATCTTGAAACGGTAAAAGAGGGAAGCGCCTATGAGCTTTCGCTTAAGTATCTTCTTTATCACGCGGAATTTTGGCTTAAGCTTATTCCGGGTGTGCGCGCAAAGGCAAACGGTGACAAAGACGGAGCGCGTGCCGCTTATGATGCGTGTGTGGAATATCTTTACAGTGTTGACGGTGAGATCGGACGCGGAGCCGATTATTGTGAGTACAAAAATATGATACTCAGAGGAAACGTCGGATTTGCGCTGCTAAAATGAAAATAAAAAAAGCCTTGCAAAGCAAGGCTTTTTTTGATGTGATTTACTTGTCTTCCTTCTGGAAGTTTTCGATCGAGTTCTTAAGAGATCTCTCTGCAACTCTCTGGAGAGACTTGTAAGAGGATGCCCAGTTGGAGCTTCCGTTTGTGGTCATATTTGTGATCTTGGAGTTCATACTACCCCAGCCGTATATGCTACCGATGTCAAATACACGGTTTTCAATGACGAGGTCGAGCATTCTTGCACTGTTAACTTCGGGAGAATACTTGATCTTAAGAGTCTGCTCATAGAAAGCATATCTTGTTGTATATCTCGCCTCGGCGGAAAGTGCCTCAATGATAGCACCTGTTCTCTCGAGATCCTGTGCGTTCTTGGGAACGAAAAGTGTTGTTGCGTTTGTTGTGATAGGTGTATAGTAGGATGTCTGGTCTGTATCCCACTTAGGCATCGGAAGAACACCGATGTCGATGTCGGACTCAGCAACACGGCGAGCCTGTGTTATAGTGTAAACGCCTGCCATTCTAAAAAGGCTTCCGCCTGTACCTGTAGCGCCCTTGGAGAAGAGCCAGATACCGCCGATCTCAGCAACCATCGATCCGGGAGTTGTACCCTGAACCTGATTGTTGAAGGTTACGCTAAGGTCAGACTGGATCTTGACAGCCTTTTCAAATACTGTTGTGAACTTCTCTGTGTTAGCTGTAAGAACGGGGAGATCGTCGTCACCCTTTGTAGCGAGCTTTTCACCCGATGCAATAAGGATAGCATATGTGTTCCACGACTCTGTGTGGAAGCCCCAGATGTCGTTCTCGTCAAGCTTGTCGTCACCGCTGTTCTCGTGTGTGACGGCAGCTGCGATCTCGTACATCTTATCGAGTGTCCATTCGCCGCTGTCGACCAGAGCATAGAGGTCGTTAGGAACCGCATCATAGTCTGCCTGAAGAATGGGGTTGTAAAGCACGCACCAAGAAGCGTTCTCGTCGTTGAGGATGAGGTCGCCGTTTACTGTGTAGAGCTTGTGGTTGATGGAGAGCTCTTCAACTGCCTTCTGGTCGTACCAAGGCTTTGTGAGGTCTACCCACGGAATTGTCTTCCAGTCTACAACATACTTGGGCGCAAGGGATGCGAGGTGGTTTGTGTTACCTACTGCAAGGTCAAAGTCATCAGCGTCTGTAAGTACCGCCTGCTGTACTGCCGCGGATACGCTTGTGTTGTTGACCTCGGTGATGGTGATGTCAAACAATTCTTCGATCTTGTTGTTACGAATAAGAGTTTGATCGTTTACAGGGTCTCCGGTTCTTTCTTCTGCATCGATACCGACAGTCCACCAGTTGTCTGTCTGACCTTTTGCAAGAATTCTGAACTCATATCCACCGTAAGTTGTGTCGGGGAGAGTGGGCTCTATTCTTTCTTCTCCTTCGGGAGTATTGCTGTTTTCTCCGCTGGAGGGGGCTTTTGTTGTGTCGGCCGGTGTGTTTGTATTACCCGGATCCTTGCTACAAGCAACAAAGCTTGCCATCATAATAATTACGAGGGCAAGAGAGAGCACTCTCAAAATAAGTTTGCTGTTCATAAAGGGACTCCTTCCTTTTTTATATGTCAAAATTTTATATGTCAAAATCAAAGAGGCTTACATAACGAACGCCTCTTTGACTTTACATCCTATAATTTAGAGGGGGCAAGATTAAATGGATCAAAGGCCTGCTTCCGCGAGAAGAGCTTCTGCCTTGTCAAGCATTTCGAGGTTGCCTTCGAGAACCATGATCTTGCCTGTCTCCTTAGCTGCAGCCTCTCTCATTCTCTCAAGCTCACCGGGAACCAAGATCTCCTTGTTTTCGTCAACTCTGTCTGTTGCCTTGATCTCGGATACCATTGTTTCCATTCTCGAGATGAACTCTTCCTTGGGCATAAACTTGCTGGGATCAAGTGCCATAATGAAGTGACCTGTGTTGCCGACTTTATCAGGGCTCATAGACCAGGAGTTAACGTGTCTGAGCATAAATGCACCGGACATAGCAGCCGCCATAACCTCGACCATCATTGCAAGACCGTAGCCCTTATGTCCACCGAAGGGAAGAAGAACGCCGTTGCCGTTGCAGTAGTCGTTGGGGTCTGTTGTGGGCTCGCCGTTGTCGCGTCTGATAGCCCAACCCTCAGGCATAGGAAGTCCCTTGTCTCTGAGCTGATAGATCTTCATATCGGAGACCATACTCATTGCTACGTCGTAGAGTACGTTGCCGTACTTACCTGCGGGAGCAGCGTAAGCAAAGGGGTTGTTACCGATAGCAGCGCGGCGTCCGCCTGTGGGAGCGACCATTGCAGAACCGTTACTCATCGACATACCGAACATACCTTCGTCAGCGATCATAGATGCGTAGTGACCTACGGCACCGTTGTGATGGCTTCCGTTGATGCTGATGATACCGATACCTGTTTCCTTAGCCTTCTTTATAGCGAGTTTAGCTGCCTTGTAGGAAAGAACGATACCCAAGCCTTCCTTACCGTCAACAACTGCCCAAGAGGGGCTGTCATATGTAAGTGTGAGCTCGTTGTCGCGGTTCATACCGCCGCCAAGTATACCCTTAACGTAGTTTCTTACTCTTACAAAACCGTGTGTCGAGATTCCGCGAACCTCTGTGAGTGTGAGGATATCGGCCATAATGCCTGCATCTTCGTCTGTGAGACCGACTCTCTTGAATATGTTATAAGTGCGGTCGCGCATTTCTTTTACGCAAATTTCAACCATAATCTTTTCTCCTTTTTATATTTTGTCTTTTACTTAAGATTGAGTTGGTTTTTAAGGGGCTTGCCCTCGAAGTAATCAATGATATTTCCCGTTACCTCAAGCTTCAGGTCGCGCATAGCCTCGTGAGAGCGCCAAGCGATATGGGGAGTGAGGATAACATTGGGAAGAGATCGGAATTTGCTCTCTGCGTCAAAGGGCTCTTTCTCGAATACGTCGAGAGCCGCGCCTGCGACCTTACCCGACTCGAGCGCCTCGATGAGTGCTTCTTCGTCTATAAGCGGACCTCTGCTTGTGTTGACGATGAGCACGTCGTCCTTCATCTTTGCGATCCTTTCGGCGTTGATGAGGTGATGTGTGTCCTTTGTGAGCGGTGCGTTTACAGAAATGATATCTGCCTTCTCGATAAGCTCGTCGAGTGTGACCGATTTAACGCCGAGTTCCTTTGCTGCATCAAGATTGATGTAGGGGTCGTACACGAAGGTCTCCATTCCAAATCCCTTCATCATTGTGCATATCCATCTGGATATCTTACCGAAACCGATGACACCGAGCTTTTTGTCGCTGAGTCTGTGTGCGGGCGGAATATCCGGGTAGCTCCAGTTGTTCTCGGACTTGACATTGTGATCATAACGGGGGATCGAGTGAACAAGCGAGAGCATAAGAGCAACGGTGTGCTCAGCAACGTCGTATGTGCCGTAGCTTGCGCTGTTGCACACGATAACTCCGTGCGCTGTTGCCGCATCCATATCGACAGTGTCAATACCGATACCGCTTCTGGAAATGATTTTCAAGTTGGGGAGCTTGTCAAAAAGGGAATTTGTAAACTTTGTTGAGGTGAAAAGTATTGCCTCAGCATCCTTTGCTGTTGCCGCAATCTCGTCTTCGTCCTTTGAAGGACAAAAAGTGACCTCAATACCGTGATCCCCGAATATTTTTTTGTAGCTATTGCTTTCTCCGCCCATTACTACTACTTTTTTTGCCATAACAGTTCTCCATTTTAAGTGCAACGAATATTGCCTATATATTGAACTATCCTGTCGCTATTTCTTATTATACAATACCGACAGGAATAGGGCAATGACTCAATTGCGTTTTATTAGCACAATTTTGACTATTTGGTTTAATTAGAACTCTGCGATTCCGTTAGCAATCTGCTTAAGACCTGCTCCGAGAGCACCTGTCTCACCGCATGTCCAGAAAATGTTCATTCCTCTCTCGTACCAGTACTTGGACACCTTGAGGTCATCCATAAACATACCGATCGACTTACCATGCTTGTGGCAAGCTGCAACCGTCTTTTCGATGCAAGCGATGAGGTTGGGGTGATCGAACTGGAGCGGGCACTCGCACATGATGGACATATCTGCAGG
>CAYZHW010000007.1:15387-25689 GCA_964478105.1 uncultured Lachnospiraceae bacterium
GATAACGCCTGCGATCTGATCGCCGTACTTTGTGAGGATCTCGTCGAGGTTCTCGGCGCCCTTGGGGGACTCTGTCTGGATAAAGATGAGACGCTTCTTGTTGAACTCGTCTATTGTGTCACCGCGAAGGCAAGCGGGACCGCCTACACCCTTTCTGCCCATAGGGTGGAATCTCATGGAAGCGATAGCGAGCTCGACCTGCTCAAGTGTCTCTGTTCTGGGAACGAGGATACCGTCGCAGCCCTGGTCGATCGCCTTGGAGATGCAGTGGTACTCGCAGTCCTGGATTCTTGCGATCACGGGGAAGTTTCTCTTGTTGCAAGCCTGAGCGAAGGGGCCTACCATCTCGGGGTTGAATGCGCCGTGCTCCATATCAACGATAACGAAGTCAGCGCCAGATCTTGAATATGCGCCTGCGAAGTGCTCGGACATTACGGAGCCTATGTAAGCCGCAAAGATCTTCTCTCTGTTTTCGAGTTTGGCAATAAGCTTTGTTGTGGATTCAGATCCCATAATAATTCTCCTTCCGTATCCGATTTAGGATACTTAAGACATAAAAATTTTATATCGCTGTGCGATATACTGTTACTTTTATTATAATAGATTTTTTGCGGTATATCTATTGACTTTTTGGACATAATATAGTATATTTAGGACATGAGATGCACTTTTGGGGAGGGGATGATTTCGATATGGCACAGATGCTTGACAAGCATTTGCTTTACGGAAACGTTGCAAAAGTCGTACGTCACGGTAATTTTCCCGTACACAAGCACAGCAAATCCGAGCTTTATATCTGTATCGGCGGAAGCGCTAATGATTGCATAAATGACAGGGATACATCCGTTTTGCCTGGAGATGTATATGTTTTGACCGAAGATACAAGGCATTTTCAGTCTAATATGAAGGATTTTAGATGCTGTATCTTTCAGTTTGATATGGAGCTTTTCCTTGAACGTGCCCAAAATCTCAATCTTTCGGACAAGCCGGGCTTTAAGGCGCTTTTTGTGGATGACGTGCGTGATAAAAGGACAGGAAACGGAGCCGAGAATTTCTTTGTGGACATCAATACGGTAAAATATGCCGAGCAGGTCGCGGACATTATGCAGAATGAGACCGATGCGGACGTTTTGGACATTATGTTTATGTCGCTCGTCTCTCTTATCTGTGCTAAATGCCGCAGGCGAGAGACAGGAGAAAAATGGAAGGCGTACGAGAATATTTCCAAGGTCATATACTACATAGAACAGAATTATGAAAAAAACCTCACACTCGATGATCTTGCCGCACTTTCACATTATTCCGGACGGCATTTTACACGGCTCGTGCGTGAATACTACGGTACATCTCCTATGGGATATCTGGATATGGTCCGTATAAAAAATGCCTGTGATCTGCTTCTTAATACATCGTTGAGCGTTATACAGATAGCGCAGATGTGCGGCTTTGAAGACAATAACCTTTTTGCACGGCATTTCCGTTCCGCGCAGGGAATATCGCCCACGCAGTACAGAAAGCAAAATCAAATAGCAGAGGCAAAAACACCTGCATTTTCTCAGGTAAATATTGTACAAAAATGAAAAATAAGTATTGATAAACCTGTAATAAAATGATATAATAGATGCGGTTGCGAAAGTACGATCGCAAACTGTTATTATTTTGTGGGGTGAACAGATGAATAATATCATAACAATAGCACTTAATCCTGCGTACGACCTTCATTACAACATTGACAAGTTCGTTCCGTATAAGGAGAATTACGTTTCGGGCATTCGTATCGAGGCCGGCGGAAAGACGGTAAATATCTCCCGTGTTCTCCACGTCAACGGTACCGAAAGCATTGCGTACGTGGTTATGGGCAGAGACAATTGCCACGACTTTACAGAGCAGCTTGGCCGCGACGGACTTGATTACAGAGCATTTTACACCGAGGGACGTATCCGCGAGAATATAACAATACACAGCGAAGGTATTCCCGAGACAAGAATATCGCTCGATAACTTTTCGATAAACGATAAGGTGCTTGACGATCTTTACGACGATATGAGCAGAATAGTTACCGACAAGACTATCATCGCATTCTGCGGTAAGGTGCCGCGCGGGGTTACACTTGCTTCGGTCATAAACTTCCTTAACAAACTCAAATCGCTCGGTGCGAAGATCGCCGTCGACTCCAATTCGTTCAAAACAGAGGATCTTATTGAAGTCAAACCTTGGCTTATCAAACCCAATGAACAGGAGATACAGTCCTTCTCGGACAAGCCGATCGAGAATGCTGACGACGCTATAGTTATCGCAAAGAAGCTTTGCGGACTCGGGATCGAGAATGTTATCGTAAGTCTCGGTAAGGCAGGCGCGGTATACGTAAATAAGGATAACGCATATGAATGCCACGTGCCCGACGTAAAGGTCGTATCGACCATCGGCGCGGGTGACAGTACGGTTGCCGGATTTATTGCCGCGGCAAGTGAAGGCAAGGATGCAAAAGAATGCTTTGCAACAGCACAATCATACGGATGTGCCGCTTGTATGAGCGAGGGTACACTTCCTCCCACCCCCGAAAACATCGCTTATGTAAGAAGCGAAGTTGAAATAATTGAAAAATAACTTTATTTGAACATAAGGAGCTTGGATAAAATGAAAGAAAAGATATGGGCTTATCTGATCCACCTCGGACTCAATAATTGGATGGAAAAGGATGTTACGGAAGGCGCGTATGAAGGCGCTGAACCTGTAAAGAGCTATTTTGCTCACGGCGGCGAGAACTGCAGCTTCAGATGTGCATCCGACAAACTGCGTTGCAACAAGAAGTATTTTAGAGCGCTTGTTGAAAAGGCTGCAAAAACGGGCGTTAATACTATCGTTATCGATCTTGCAGAGGGACTTAAGTATGAGACTCACCCCGAGCTTGCTGTTGAGGGCGCCTGGACTCCCGCACAGCTTTCTGAGGAGATCACGTACATAAAGAAGCTTGGTATGGATGTAGTTCCTTCTATGGACTTTTCGGCGGCTCACGATGAATGGCTCGGCGAATACGGAAGAATGGTATCCACTTCCGCGTATTACAAGGTCGTAGCCGACCTTATCAAGGAAGTATGCACACTTTTCGGCGGACCTAAGCTCTTCTATATCGGTATGGGAGACGAGGATTCGGCAACACAGTCGCATTACGGTATATCTATCGTGCGTCACGGCGATCTTTGGTGGCACGATTTCAACTACATCGTAGGTCAGGTCGAAGCAAACGGTGCCAGAGCCTGGAGCAATGCTGACAGAATTCTTACCGATGAAAATTATCTTGCAAGAATGTCCAAAGAAGTTGTCCAGGGACACTATTACCGTTTCTTGAACGATGATCTTGCATCGCTTGCCGAGAAGCAGGAGACCGACGCAAGATATAAGGAGCGTTACACGAAGCTTAAGGTTTTCGGCACGCTTGAAGAAAACGGCTTTACACAGCTTCCCATCGGCGGAAACTACTCATACGATGACCAGCTCAGAAGACTTGTCGGATATACTAAGAAAAATGTATCCGATGATAAGCTTCTCGGATTTATGATGACGACATATGCGCCCACGCTTCCTGCGCTTGAGGTACTTTTCAACGAGGCATTCGTTGATATTGAGCGTGCAATGCAGACATTTGACGGCGCAGAACTGAAAACAAAGCGCCGTATGCTTTATTGATCGTAAATACAAACGAAAAGATCCTGCAAACGCAGGATCTTTTTTATACCGTAAAGGTTATTTCTTTTAAACATTTATAAAAAACATCGATCTCTTCGGCTCTGTTGAAGATTCCGAGACTTGCGCGCACCGCTCCGTTGTCACCTGTTCCGAGCGCGGCGTGGGCGAGCGGGGAACAGTGAAACCCGCTCCGCAGACAAATGCCTGCACGGTCGAATTCGGCGGCTGTTTTGTTTGAGCTCATACCGTCGATGTTGAAAAGCAATGTGTTCCCGACGGCGTACGGCGCGTAAAGCGTTACTCCTTTTGTGTTTTGCAGGATGTTTGCAAGACGAAGCGATAAAGCGTGCTCCCGCCTGCGTATCTCTTCAAGTCCGAGTGAATTGATATATTTTATCCCCTCGCCAAGTCCTGCGATGCAGGGAGTGGAAAGCGTTCCCGCTTCAAAGCGCTCCGGCAAAAAGTCCGGCATTTCTTCTTCGAGCGAGTTTACTCCGTTGCCGCCCTCGATAAAAGAGTCGAGCTCAAGTTCGTCGGCAAAGATTGCAAATCCGGTCCCTTGCGGACCGAGCAGCCCTTTGTGCCCGGGGGCGCAGAGAATGTCTATATTCATCTTCTTTACATCAATGTCGTATATCCCGGCACTCTGCGCGGCATCAAGTATGAATATTATGCCTGCGTTTTTACAGAGTGTGCCGATCTCTTCTATCGGAAGAACGATACCGCAGACGTTTGATACGTGCGTACAGATAAGTGCTTTTGTGTTCTGTTTTATCAGTTTTTTTATGCCGCTTATGATCTCTTCTTTTGTACGCTCCGCCGCGGGAAAGATATCGTAATCTATCATTCCTTTTGCTTTGAGCACGGCGACAGGGCGAAGCACCGAATTGTGCTCGAGATCGCTTATCAGAACGTGGTCGCCCTTCTTCAAAACGCTTTTTACAGCCATATTGAGTGCGTAGGTCGTGTTGTAAGTGAAAACGACGTTCTCAGGCGTATCAGAGCCGAAAAGCTCTGCGATAAGTGATCGGCATTCGTATATTTTCGTAGCCGCTTCCAGTGAGAGCTTGTGAGAACTCCTACCCGGGTTGCCGCAGTAGTTTTTTATACATCTGCTCATCTCAAAAGGGACCGCTGCAGGCTTTGGAAATGAGGTAGCGGCATTGTCGAAATAAATCATTATATCATCCCGCTCTCTACATATTCGCGTATTTTGATCCTGTGCTTTGCAAAAACACTTTTTGCGTTTCCAAGTTGATCACACGGTATCTCCAGACCGTACGCGCATCCTTTTTTTGTCATATCAGAGTCGAGCTTGACGATGCTTGAGAAAATGGCGCTCTCGGTAAGTGCGTCCTTGGCTTTTATAGCAAGAGTCATTGAGTTGAGCGCCGCAATACATTTTTTCAAATTATCCAACTCCTCTCGCTGTCATTATATGCCGCCCCAAGTCTTCGGGTGAGATTATAAAAAACTTGTTGACATTACAACAAGTTTGTGGTATAATATTACTTGTTGTAAATACAACAAGCTTTTTTGGAGGTGGCAGAATGATAAAAAACAGAACTGCACAGCTTATTTTTCAAACGGTGTACGTAGTGCTTGGAGTGATAGGCGCTATCAACAGTATCGGGTACTTTGATGCGGAATTCAACACGGATTTTTATGTGTACTATACAAACCTCAGCAATTACATATGCCTTGGTATGATGTTTGTTTTTCTGAGCAATACAGCCAAAAGAAGAGAAGACGGTCTTTGTATGAGCGCGCCGACCTTTAATTTTATGTGCGTTATAATGATACTTGTGACCTTCTTGGTGTACAATGTATTGCTTTCCGACGAATATACAGTGATCGAATATTTTACCACGATGTCAAATATGATAATGCACGTCATACTTCCGATAATGTTTATCTTGAACTGGGTACTTTTCTGTCCTCACGGAAAAATGAAACTTTATCAGCCTTTGCTTTGCCTTTTTATGCCGCTTGTTTATGTCGCGTTTGTTTTTGTTCGTGCGGCATTTATAGATCACGCATCGGCTTCGGTTGTATATCCTTACTTTTTCCTTGACGCGGGTGAGCTTGGTGCCATCGGCGTACTTACGTGGATAGCGGTGCTTCTTGTGATCTTTGTGGCTATAGGGTATCTCTTTTTCGTCTTTGACAGATATGCTGTCAATACAAAGAAAGGAAGTACCAAATGAATCTTCTTTATAAATCTTTTTGCAGGATATTTCAGACGGCATTTCATATAGCTTTGCCGATACTTCCGTACAGAGAACCGCAGATACTTGATACTATCAAAGAGATAGTTGCTCTTCTTAAAGCATTGAAGGCAGAGTCGGTCTTGCTTGTGACCGATGCGGGTGTGCGAACTATGGGCTTGACTGAAGAGCTTGAGGAAATGCTTGCAAAAAATGGTATAAAGTGCTATGCTTATGATAAAACAAAGGCGAATCCGACAGTGGAAAATGTTGAAGAAGCAAGAGAGATATACCTTAAAAACGGTTGCAGGGCACTCATTGCTTTCGGCGGAGGCTCGTCTATGGATTGTGCAAAGGCGGTAGGTGCGAGGATTGCGCGGCCGAAGAAGTCACTTAAAGCGCTCGGCGGTATTTTGCGCGTGATGCGAAAACTTCCGCCGCTCATAGCGATCCCGACAACTGCGGGAACAGGCAGCGAGGTAACTCTTGCGGCGGTCATTACCGATGACAGAACAAAGCACAAATATCCTATAAACGATTTTCCGCTTATCCCGTCGTACGCGGTGCTTGATCCGAGCGTTACGTACAGCTTGCCGCCGCATCTGACGGCAACTACGGGAATGGACGCGCTAACGCACGCTGTCGAGGCTTATATCGGACGCTCTACGAGTGCCGAAACACGCAGATGTGCGCTTGAGGCGACTGCACTTGTTTTTGAAAACATTGAGGCGGCATACGCAAACGGCAAGGACCGTACAGCCCGCGCCAATATGCTTCGTGCGGCGTATCTTGCGGGAATAGCATTTTCAAAATCCTACGTTGGTTATATTCATGCCGTAGCACATTCGCTCGGCGGAGAGTACAATATTGCGCACGGCCTTGCAAATTCTGTTCTTATGCCCTATGTGCTTGAGGACTACGGGGAGTGCGCACATAAAAAATTGCACGATCTCGCCATTGCCGCGGGAGTGTCCGACGAGAACGATTCGCACGCACAGGGAGCAGCAAAATTTATATCCGCCATAAGGGCGCTGAACGCAAAAATGGGCATTCCCGAAAAGCTTAAAGGGATAAAGACAGACGATATACCGCGAATGGCGCGCTACGCAGCAAAAGAAGCAAATCCGCTCTATCCCGTGCCAAAACTTATGGATGCGGCAGAGCTTGAAAAATTCTATTATACAGTATCGTACAGGGAGTTATTATGAGCAACACAGACGCGATCTTGGACAAACAGAGACAATTTTTTTATAGCGGCGCTACGCTTTCGGTCGATTTCAGGATAGATAGCCTGAAGAAGCTTTACGCAACGGTAAAGAAATACGAGAAAGAAATAGGAGAAGCGCTTACGGCAGACCTCGGAAAGAGCGATTTTGAAGGATTTATGTGCGAGACCGGGCTTGTTCTTACAGAGATAAGCTATATGATAAAGCACACAAGACGTTTTGCAAAAGAGACGCGTGTGAGAACACCGCTTGCTCAGTTTGCTTCAAGGAGCTATAAAAAGCCGTCTCCGTACGGTAATGTACTGATAATGAGCCCGTGGAATTATCCGTTCCTTTTGACTATTGATCCTCTTGCAGATGCAATTGCCGCGGGAAACACTGCGATCGTGAAGCCGAGTGCATATTCTCCCTCGACAAGCGCTGTCATAGAAAAGATCGTATCTGAATGCTTTTCTCCCGAATATGTTGCCGTGATAACGGGCGGGCGAAAGGAAAACGCCGAGCTTCTTGACAAGAAATTTGATCTTATATTTTTTACGGGCAGCCAAAATGTCGGACGCGAGGTGCTAAGGCATACCGCCGAGTATTTGACCCCTGCTGTACTCGAGCTTGGCGGAAAGAGTCCGTGTATCGTTGATGAAAGTGCAAATATAAAGCTTGCTGCAAAGAGGATCGTTTTCGGAAAGTATCTCAATTGCGGTCAGACCTGCGTCGCTCCCGACTATATTATTTGTCATAAGAGTATCAAGGATGAGTTTGTAAAGGAAGTCATCTCGCAGATAAAGGCGCAGTACGGGAATGATCCGCTGAAGAATCCCGACTACGGCAGAATAATCAACGAAAAGCATTTCGACAGGCTTGTTTCTCTTATCGATAAAAACAAGGTCGTACACGGAGGTATATCAAACAGAACTACTCTCAAGATCGCGCCCACGGTTATGGATAACGTGTGTTTTGACGATGCGGTTATGGGTGAGGAGATATTCGGACCTATAATGCCGATCCTGTGCTTTGAAGATGTTGATGAGATATACCATACGCTTGCAGGCAAGCCAAAGCCGCTTGCGCTCTATATCTTCTCGGAAAATAAAAAGAACATCCGCGCTATCACGTCGAGATGCTCGTACGGAGGCGGATGCGTAAATGACACGATAATACATCTTGCAACGAGCGAGATGAGCTTCGGCGGTGTCGGTGAGAGCGGTATGGGAGGATATCACGGAAAGGATGGCTTTGATGCATTCTCTCATACGAAGAGCATAGTTGACAAAAAGACCCAGATCGATCTTCCTATGCGTTATCAGCCGTACAACAAAGGCATTTATGCAAAGCTTTTGCATATGTTTTTAAAATAATAATACTCTGATGCGATCGGTTTCTTTTTTCGCAGAATGTTTTTCATTGTTGGTTCTGCCTTTTCTCCTTTTCGGTCGCATACATGCAAAAGCCGCACAACCTTTTTGGTCGTGCGGCTTTTTATCATTCATTTTCTTCGGTGAGTAATATAACGGGACGCGAGGGGATACGTTTTAGCGGATCGTACAGAAATTTACGGCAGGAGAAAGATGACGCAACGACTCCGCGTGAATTGCAAAGCATAAAATCTTTATCTTTGAGGGATGCGGCGTACTCGCAATACGCGCATACCTTTTCTATTTCGTTCTTTTTGTTTTTCATTTTTTATTCCTTTGGTCGTATGTGATACATTTATCATATCATAAAAAAGTCTTTTTTGCTACATTTTTTGATAAAAATTTTTATAATTGTGAAAATAAATATAAAATTGACGGCAAATGAAAAGAAAAGAGAAACGATATTTACCGTTTTTTCACTCGGAGCAAAAGCGGGGAGCGCGTTTTCGGGAAAGAGTGAAAAATATACAAAAATGAACAGAGAACAAAGACACCCCTGAATGAGTTTGGCGAAAATATATGGTACAAGTGAGATCGAATGTGTGCGGCATACGGCGGCAGTCTGAGCGTGTACCGACACACCCGACCACCCGATAAAAAACGCACACACGGCGGCACATATGATAAAGGGATATCCCGATGAAAAAAGCGCAGAGGCGGCAAGGCAGCCCGAGGATAGCTCAAATATCCCGCACAGCAGTGTGCGGAGCAACGGCGATGCCGTGACCTCGGACACAAGTGTTCCTATAACGGCAACCAAATAAGAAAAAAATACGATATATCCGCAGATCGGCAGCATCTGCGCGGCAGAACCTGATACCGCGTCTGTGAAAAGCTTGGCGCCCGTTTTTTTATAAAGCTCACGGCTTTTACCTTCGCTTGTCTGCTTCATATTCTTGAAGCTTCTGCATCCGATACCGATAAGAAGAGCAGAGAGAAGCTGTGCGGCGTAAAATAGAAGTCCGAGCTCTGCGTCTCCGAAAAATGATGCCCCGATGCCCGCAACAAGGAATCCCGGACCCGTATTGTTGCAAAAGCACAGCAGCCGCTCGGTCTCCGATCTTGATATAGAGCCTTTTTCATACAGGGTCACAGCGGTCTTTGCGCCGACGGGAAATCCGCAGAGCGCGCCGAGAATTATTGCCGCCGAGCTTGCTCCCGATACACGCAACAGCTTTTTTGTCGGACGCGATAAAAGGTTGCCGATCCTGTCTCCGAGACCGCTTGATACTATAAGATCGGATAGTATGAGATAAGGAAAAAGCGACGGGATCACTGTGGTCGTACATAGCTTCAGAGATGCGCGTATCGCCTCGGCAGCGTCATCTCCGAAGAGCAGTGTGAGCGCAAAAAGCGCGGATATTGCGATGTATGTAAAAACGGTTTTTGTCTTTATCGGTATTCATCTCCCTTTGAAAACATATATTGTTATATAAATTTATTTTCGCGGACGAAATTCTATACCAAAGGGGATACGTTATGGCAAAAAAGAAAAGGTTTGGAGACATATTGCGTGAAAAACTTGATTTTCCCGTGGGATGTGCTCCATCTGAGTCGAGCGTTGAGATAATGGGCAAAAAGCGCGTTATAGTGCGCGGGTGCAGGGGGATAAACGAATACGGCGAGAATCTGATATCGGTTGATGTGCACGAGGGAGTTCTTGAAATATCGGGCCGGGGACTCTACTGTACAGCCTATATGTCTGGTGCGATAGAGATAAGCGGCAAGATAGATTCCGTTGAATTCGGGGAGGAGTGCCGATGCCGCTGA
>CAYZHW010000008.1:0-24937 GCA_964478105.1 uncultured Lachnospiraceae bacterium
CCATACGGCATCCGACCTGAGAGGAGATGCATATCGTGTTGCCGTGCTTGTATCTCATAAAGACACTCTCGACAAAGTTGCCGTCGTAGAGCCGCCAAAGGTATTTTATCGTTCCGTCAAGCTTGGATACGAGCTTTTTCTCGACGATGGGCATTTTAAAGACCGATACGGACTCAAGCTTTTCGCGCAGAACTTTTGGGATATCGGTCATCTCGGACGGCGCTTTTCCGCGGTGAAGCCAGGTGAATATCTGCTTTGCGCGGTATTTCGGCTCACCCAGCTCTGCCATAAGGGCTCCTATCTCTTCGGGATAGAGCGAGAGAAGATCTGTCTTTTCTTCGGAATTGAAATTCATATCTTATGTCCTTTTTTGTAGTTTAGCGATGAAAAATCCGTCGGTACCGTGCTTGTGCGGCAAGAGCGTGAGCGTTCCGTTTGCCGAGCTTATCTCGCCAACGGTGAAATCGACCCGATCGAAATCGGTATGATTTGAGAGAAATCGTGCGACGATGTCTTCATTTTCTTCTTTTAGTACCGTGCAGGTCGAGTATACGAGCACACCGCCCGGCTTTAAGTATCTTTGACAGTTTTCAAGTATTGCGTACTGTATCGCGGGGAGCGAATCTACATTCCCCTTGTCCTTGTATCGTATCTCGGGTTTTTTTGCCATTACGCCGAGTCCCGAACAGGGCACATCGCACAATACACGGTCAAAATAGCCCTCGTATTCGGGAAGGTATACCCGTCCGTCCTGCGCCCTTGTCTCGATTATACCGATACCGAGCCTTTTTGCTCCGCTTTCAATAAGCGAGAGCTTGTTTTGATGAAGGTCAAAGGAGCAGACTTTACCTTCGTTTTTCATTTCTATTGCCGCCGAAAAGCTCTTGCCGCCCGGGCAGGAGCAGGAATCGAGCAGTTTCTCTCCCGCTTTCGGTGAGAGCGCTTTGATGCAGATGTGTGACGCCTCGTCCTGAACGAAAAACTCGCCTTCATCAAATCCTGTTATTTTTGATATCGGTGCAGAGTCTGCGAGTGCGATGCCGAAGTCACTGTGACGGCAGATGGCGGCGTCAATGCCGCTCTCGCGAATGCGGGAGAGCAGGGCTTTTGGCGCGGTCTTGAGCGTGTTGACTCGAAGTGTTGCAGATGGCGGCGTGGAGAGCGCCAGAAGATAAGCCTCGGCTTCTTCCTCGCCGTATGTATCGCAAAGTGCGCGGCATATCCACTCGGCAAAGGAATACTTTACCGAAAGATATCTCGCGGTCTCGGTTTCTCTGTCGGGGAAGGATATCTCTTCCTTTTTTCTTATATAAGAGCGCAAAAGTGCGTTTACAAACGACGCTTTTGCACGGTTTTTGCAAAGTTCAACGCTTTCGTTAACTGCCGCGTGAGAGGGTATCTTGTCAAGAAATCTGAGCTGGTGGAGCCCGAGACGGAGAATGTTTCTCACATCGGCATCGATCTTTTCGGGTTCGCGCGCCAACGCATCGATTATGTAATCGAGAGTTATCTTTTTTTCGATAACTCCGTATGAGAGTGCCGTGAGCAGAGCTCTGTCCTTTTCGGACAGGTCGTTCTTTTTCAAGGCCGAATCAAGCGCAATATTAGAGTACTGCCCGGATCTTTCGCATTTTGTGATAATATCAAGCGCGAGTCTTCTTACACTCATATCAATCTTTGCTTCTGCCTGCGATAAGAATAACGCGAAGCAGGTTCAAAAGTGACATTGCAAGCGCGCCTACATAGGTGAGCGCAGCAGCACGAAGTACCTTTTTTGCCGCAGAGAGCTCTTCGGTATCAAGTCTGCCGCCCTCGCGAAGTGCCGCTATGGCACGTCCGCTTGCGTTGAACTCAACGGGAAGCGTTACGAGCTGGAATACCGTGGAGAGTGAGAAGAGGATGACGCCGATAAAGGCTACGGGCGGGAAGGATAGGATCACACCGAGGATAACGAGCGGTATCGCCGCCTTTGATCCGAAATTGGTCGCGGGGATTATTGCCGCGCGTATCTTCATAGGAACATATCCCTGTGCGTGCTGTACAGCGTGGCCCGCTTCGTGCGCGGCAACACCGACCGCCGCGGCGGTCGCTTTGTCGTACACGGTATCCGATAGACGCACTACATTTGTCGTGGGATCGAAATGATCGGTCAGGTCTCCCTTGATGTGCTCTATACGTACGTATGAGAGTCCGTTTGCATCAAGGATGGCGCGTGCGGCGTCGCGTCCCGTCATACCGTGTTTGGTTGCTATCTTACTGTATTTTTTATATGTCGAGGTAACATTGATCTGCGCCCAAGCGACAAATATTATTGCTGGGATGAGCAGTATTACCGTCCAATCGTAATAAAAATAAGGCATATCAGTTTAAAATATCTCCTTTTGATATTTTGCGTCCGCGCATAAAATCTGCGGCGCTCATTCTTCCCTTGCCCTCGGGAAGGACCGCGTGAACATCGATCGCGCCCGTGCCGCAGGCGACCGTGAACGTGCCTTTTGCTTCGTCGGTTGCTATGACCTCTCCTGCAGGAGCACCTGAAGAAGATATTTCGGACACGGTTGTCTTGATTATCTTTAAGAGCTTACCGTCGGGCGTGTGCGTAAGCGCGAGCGGAATGGGCGAGAGTCCGCGCACAAGGTCGTGTATAGTATTCGCATCAAGTGCGAAATTTATTTGACAGTCGGATTTTTCAATTTTTGCGGCGTAGGTCGCAAGCGTATCGTCCTGCGGGATGCGTACAAGTGTGCCGTTTTTGAGTTCTTCGACGGTTTTTATAAGAAGCTCGGCACCAAGAGATGCAAGTCCGTCGTGGACCGTCTCAAAGTTTGCATCATCGGCAATGGGAAATTCCGCTTTAAGAAGCATATCGCCCGTGTCGAGTCCCTCGGCCATATACATAGTGGTCACGCCAGTGACAGCCTCGCCCTCGATTATCGCTCTCTGCATCGGTGCGGCACCGCGGTATTTGGGAAGGAGCGAGCCGTGCACGTTGATGCATCCAAAAGGCGGGAGCTCAAGTACGGCGGGCGGGAGTATCTTCCCGTATGCAACGACTACGATAAGGTCGGGGCAAAGAGAGCGGATGAGCTCAAGCGAGTCGTCCGAGCGCAGCGTTGTTGGCTGATAAACGGGGATGTTTCTTTCTTCCGCAAACACCTTCACGGGCGGGGGCGTGAGCGTGTAACCTCTGCCCTTGGGCTTGTCGGGTTGTGTTATGACGCCGACAAGAGTATTGTCGGAATTATAAATTGCTTCAAGTGTGGGGATCGCAAAATCGGGCGTTCCCATAAAAAGAATTCTCATAAATATGACCATAGCTTTTGCTTTTGCAAAAGCTTCCTTTCTCTTTGGGAATTGGGGCTGGTTTGCGGTAGCAAACTGCCGCTCTGCTTTTTGCGGCAAAAGCCACAAAACCGTGTTTGAAAATTTATTTTCAAACTTTACTCCAATTATTATTCTACTTCATCGGGGGAGAGCATCTCTATAGCGTTGTCAATAAAGAGCTTGCCGTCAAGGTGGTCAAGTTCGTGACAGAATGCGCGTGCAAGCAGATCCTCGCCCGTCAGCTCTATCTCGTTTCCGTTGCGGTCAATTGCACGGACCGTGACCTTTTGCGGTCTGTCGGTGATGCCCGCTTTGCCGGGAATGGAGAGACATCCCTCGACCTCGTTCTGTCTGCCCGATCTCTTTACTATCTTCGGATTAATGAGCTCGATAAGACCGCTCTCGTCGGTCTCGATGACAACAACACGACGAAGCACGCCTATCTGGGGAGCGGCAAGTCCGCACCCGTTTGCCGCGCGCATAGTCTCTGCCATATCGTCAAGCAGAGTGAGTATTCTGGGGGTGATAACGTCGACCTCACGGCAGACTTTGCGCAGTGTGGGATCGCCTTCTTTAAGTATATTGAGTTTTGCCATAATATATCCTTCCTTTACAAGCTGCTCGGGTTAAAATCTATGCCGAGCGACAATTTTCGTGAGGCTCTTTTTCCGAAATCGGACAGAAGAGCGGAGAAGAGTGCGCGGGTGCTTTTTGTGAGCTTGCACTTGAGCACCATTCTCATACGGAATTTTCCGTTAAGTTTGTATATCGGCGCTTCAAACGGGCCGAAGGCGACGTATTTTACGTCAGGGAAATCTTTTTTTGAAAGCGAATCGAGCTTTTCTCGAAGTATCTTTGCCGCGGTGAAGAGCTCGGGCTCATATTCGCCCGTCAGAGTGAGGAGCACGATGTCGCAAAACGGCGGGAATACGAGCAGACGGCGCATCTTTATCTCGCGTTCGTAAAAGGTCTCGTAGTCCTGCGCACACGCAAGGCGTATCGTCTCGGAATCGGGGTTGCAGGTCTGGATGAGTGCGACACCGCGTTTATTTGAGCGCCCCGCGCGTCCTATGACCTGTGTGATCATTGCAAACGCCCTCTCGGCTGCGCGGAAATCGTCAAGATACAGAGCCGCGTCGGCAAGAAGCACGCCGACAAGAGTTACGTCGGGGAAATCGTGCCCCTTTGTGACCATCTGCGTTCCGAGCAGGATATTTGCTTGCTTTTGCCTGAAATCACCGAGCAGTCTCTCGTATGAAAATTTTGCTGCTGTCGTATCGGTGTCCATACGAAGTATCTTTGCGCCCGGCACAAGGGTAGCAAGCTCTTCTTCAATGCGCTGTGTGCCGTAGCCGGTGAAGCTCATATGCTCGGACGAGCACTCGGGACATTTTTCAGGGACATCGGTGCGGTGACCGCAATAGTGACAGACGAGGTATCCGCCGACGGCGCGTCCGTACGTATGATGACGCAGCGCCACCGAGCAGTTCGGGCATTTTATGACCTCTCCGCAGGATTTGCAGGAAGCGAAGCTGTTGTAGCCGCGTCTGTTTATGAACAGTATTGCCTGCTCGTCCTTTTTGGTGATCTCGCAGAGCTTATAAAGAAGAGGGGAACTCAACGGGTCTGTGTTGCCCCCCTGCGCCTCGATGCGCATATCTACTATCTTTACGTCGGGCAGCTCTGCGTTGCCGTAACGCGAGGGAAGTGTGCAAAGTGTGTATTTGCCTGTCTTGGCTTTGTGGAAAGAATCGAGTGAAGGAGTTGCCGAGGCGAGAAGCATAAGCGCGCCGTGGTGATTGCAACGCCATCTCGCAATGTCCTTTGCGTGGTATTTCGGATCTTGATCGGATTTATAAGTGTGTTCCTGCTCCTCGTCGAGCACGATCATTCCGAGATCTTTTACGGGAGCAAACACCGCCGAACGGGTACCGATGACGATGTCCGCCTCGCCCGACTTGATGCGTTTCCACGCGTCAAACCGTTCTCCCTGTGAGAGCGATGAATGTATGACCGCTACGCGCTCACCGTAATATGATAGGAATATATCGAGCGTCTGGGGCGTGAGCGATATTTCGGGTAAGAGCATAATAACGCCGCGTCCGTCTGAGATGACCTCGTCTATCATCGCTTTTATCACTCTGGTCTTGCCGCTACCCGTGACTCCGTAAAGGAGCGCGGCGTGCGGCTCGTGCGTACGGTAGAGCGCAGCAAGCTTTTCAAATTCCGCTTTTTGAGCGTCACTTAAGACATTCTCACCGTAATTTCCGGTCTCTCTGTTTTTGTACGGGTCGCGGTACTCATCTTCAAGCGAAAGCGAGATGAGCCCTTTCTCAACAAGTCCCTTTAGTACCGCCTTTCCCGCTCCGCTGACCTCGGTAAGCGTAGTTTCATCAAGCTCGCCGTTTTGCAAGAGAGCGTCAAGCACGGCGCACTGTTTTTGCGAGCGGAGCTTCTTTTCGGGATATTCGCCGGAAAGTATGTTGTACGCTTCATATTCGGGGACTGCAAGTTTATATTTGCGTATGTATTTGTTGTTGGTCGGTTCTTTTATTTCGACGTCGCGCACGATAAGCCCCTCGCGGCAAAGAAGCGAGAGCGATTCGGTGACGTTGTCTCCGAACTCTGACTTTAATCGCGAGAGCTGTGTCTTTCCGTTCGAACGTATGAAATCACAGATAAAGAGCGCTTTTGTGGCGATATTCTTGCCCGATGCCGCAGGCGTTTGCACAGGTGAGTACGACTCGACCAGCTTTGAGAAGGCCGCCGCGGGTACCATAGCGTGTACCGCCTCACCGATCGTGCAGAGCGTCTGCTCCTTCATAAACAGGCATAGCCCGAGCAATTCCTCACAAAGAGAAATGCGGTCGTGTGCGACCGCCAGCACGGGCTTTACTTTTTCATATTCACATGTGTCCGATACGGCGGCAACGAGCGCGTGGTATCTGCGGTTTGCACCACCGAACGGAACTGTCACAAATGTACCCGGCACAATGGTCTCTTTTATCGAATCGGGCACAAAGTAGTCATAAAGATTGTCAAGATGGTAGGGAAGGTCAAGAATATAAACCTTTACATAGCTTTTGTTCATACCTTTCCTCCCCTCCTACCGGAAATATCCGAATTATTCGTTCTCGGATACTTCTTCTGCTTCTTCCGCCTTTTCGGTAGGTCTTACTATCTGGAATTTTCCTTCGTGGAGACGGTTGATAGCGTTCTTTACCGCCTTTTCGTCTCTGTATTCGCGCTTGATCATAGAAATAAGGCTTTTGTCTGTTTCCTTATTTGCGATAAGCTTTTCGGCGACCTCGCGCTGCTTTACGTATTCGTCCGTAACTATGCGCGCGCACTTAGCCGTAGCTATAACGAGCTCGTATCTGTTGCAATTGCCTTTTGTCAAATCATCAATAGACGGATAGATCATAATAAACTCCTTATCTCAGTTGAAAAAATTCTGTTGTATTTCTGTATTTCTTTTTGTGGAAAGCTTTTCGGCGGCGACGATGCCCATTATCGCGTGTACCGCTTCGTCGATCTTACCGTCATCGTTTATGACGGCATAATCGTAACGGGAAAAGTGTGAAAGCTCATACTCAGTTGTCGAGAGGCGCTTTGCGATGACCTCTTCTGACTCTGTTCCGCGTCCGCGAAGACGCGCTTCCTGAGTTTTTTGGTCGGGCGGAAGAAGCATAAGCAGTACGGCATCGGGGAATTTTTCTTTTATCTGCATCGCGCCGTTTACCTCGATCTCGAGAATGAGGTTTTTTCCGCTCTCGAGCACCGCTTCGGCTTCCTTTTTCGGCGTGCCGTAATAATTGCCGCAGAATTCTGCGTATTCAAGCATTTCGCCGTTCTTTATTCTCGTCTCAAATTCGTCTTTTGAAATAAAGTGATAATTTACTCCGTTGACCTCACCTTCGCGCGGTGCACGTGTTGTAGCCGATACAGAGTATACAAACTCGTCGCTTGTCTTCATAAGCTGTCCGAGCACGGTACCCTTGCCGCAACCCGTGGGGCCGGAGATTACTAAAAGCAGTCCTTTTTTCATATTATTTACCAAAATCAGCCCTCAAATTCGTCTTTGTCGCCGTCTTCCGCACCGTCGTTGTCAAGGCGGTTGGCGATCGTCTCTGCCTGGATAGCTGAAAGTATCACGTGCTCACTGTCGGTGATGATGACCGAGCGTGTTCTTCTTCCGCAGGTCACGTCGATGACGCGGCCCGAATCCTTAGAATCCTGAATGAGCCTTTTTATGGGCGAAGAATCGGGGGAAACGAGTGCGACAACTCTCTCCGCCGAGACCATATTTCCGAATCCGATGTTAATAAATTTCATATCCGTTACCTTACTCTATATTTTGGATCTGTTCTCTGATCTTTTCAAGCTCGCTCTTGACCTCTACGATGTAACGCGCGATCTGCGCGTTGTTGCACTTGGAACCGATCGTGTTGGTCTCACGGTTGATCTCCTGGAGAAGGAAGTCGAGTTTTCTTCCGACGGGATCTGTTGAAGTAAGTATCTCCTCAAAGGTCTTGTAGTGGCTGCGCAGTCTTACGATCTCCTCATCGATGGCGATCTTGTCCGCAAATATTGCGCACTCTGTAAGTATTCGCTGCTCGTCGATCTCGATCTGGTTGTCTCCGAGAAGCTGGCGGATACGCTGCTCAAGCTTGCCCTGATATTCCGCGATATCCGCTACCGAGAGTATTTCGATCTCGTTTACGATCTTCTGTATGCCGTCCATCTTCTGACGGATATCGGCTTCAAGATTCGCGCCTTCGGACTCGCGTCCCGCAACGAATGCGTCGAGCGCACGGTCGAATACCTCGCGGATGTCGCGCCAGTCGCCCTCAAGGTCGTCTTCGGGTTTCTTTACCGTGAATATATCGCGGTTCTGCGCAAGACGCATCACCGAGATGTCGTCTTTGAGTCCGAACTCGTCGCGAAGACGGTAGAGCGCGTTAAGGTACGATGCCGCATATGCGCTGTCGTAGAGGACCTCGCCGCCGACCGAGTCGATAACGTCAACTCCGACGTATACCTCGACCTTGCCTCGCGAGAGACCGTTGGTCTGCATATACGATTTTATTTTCTCTTCAAGAAAGCCGTACATACGCGATATTTTAACATTGCAGTCGAAGTATCTGCTGTTGACCGATTTGATCTCGACAGTTATATCCTTGCCCGCGACCGTATCGCGCGCACGGCCAAAAGAAGTCATACTTTTTATCATAGATTGTTAAAACCTCTTTAAATAAAAATACTGTACTAATAATTATATATCTTTTTATGCCTTTTGTCAACTTTAAAAAGCGATTTGATACAGGAAAAAGCGAAATACTCTTGCAAATTGGGTGTATTTTGTGATATATTAAAGTATCAACACAAAAAGGAAGAAAGATTATGCCTATTAAAATACCCGAAAAGCTACCTGCGGCGCAGATACTTGAAAAAGAACGTATCTTCGTAATGGACGAGATAAGAGCGCAAAAACAGGACATCCGTCCGCTTAAGATAGCTGTTCTTAATCTTATGCCCACGAAGATAGCGACCGAAACACAGCTTATACGCCTGCTATCAAATACACCTCTTCAGGTGGACCTGACTCTGCTTCAGACGGCTACATATCAGGCAACACATACCTCCGAGGAGCATATGGCGTCGTTCTACAAAAAGTACGAGGACGTAAAACACGAAAAATTCGACGGACTTATCATCACGGGCGCGCCTGTTGAAAACCTCGATTTTGCCGAGGTAGACTATTGGGAAGAGCTCTGCGATATTATGAAATGGTCAAAGAAGCACGTTTATTCGACGCTCCACATCTGTTGGGCGGCGCAGGCGGGACTTTATTTCCACCACGGAGTTCCCAAATATTCGGCTGACAAAAAGATATTCGGAATTTTTGAGCACGACAGGATGAATATGCATCATCCGCTTCTTCGCGGCTTTGACGAGACATTCCTTGCACCTCACTCGCGTCATACCGAGGTGAGAGAAGAGGATATCGCGGCGGCAGGCGGGCTTGAGATACTTGCAAAGTCCGAGAAAGCGGGCGTGTACATAGTGGCGGCCGATGATGCAAGACGTTTTTATGTCACGGGCCACTCGGAGTACGATCACGATACACTCGCAAAAGAATATTTCCGCGACAAAGACAAGGGGCTTGATATCGACATCCCGTATAATTATTTTCCGGACGATGATCCCGAAAAAACGCCCAAAAACGTATGGCGCGGACACGCGAATCTGCTTTTCTCAAACTGGCTCAATTATTTCGTATATCAGAGAACACCTTACGATATAAACGAGATCGACTGATATTTTTGTTGATTATTCACACTTTTCTCGGCGAAAGTTGTAAAAAAAGTGTATACGTTTATTTTGTTTATTGACTTTTTTGTTAATGTATGATAGAATTAGATGCACACAAAAATTAGGAAAAGGAGATTTCCCAATGAAAGCATTTACAAAACTTATGTCTTTGTTGCTTGCTGTTATTATGGTTGCGGGATTGCTCGCTTCTTGCGGACAGACAGGCACAGGTACTGAGACAACAAAAGCTCCTGTCTACACGTCCACCCCCGGCGGTGACGATGATACGACAGACAGAATCCTTCCCGATCTTCCCGAGGAGACTTTTAACGGCTATGAGTTCAGGATCCGTGTATACGGCCCCGACACATCCGTTTGGAAGACTATCGGTATCGACGCGGAAGAGAGAACAGGCGATACTATCAATGACGCAACGCTTGTCAGAAACAACACTCTGGAGGAAAGGTATGACATTACCATTTCCACTATCGAAGGCAGCGGTGTTGCAGGCTCTGTAACACAGGCAGTCCTCAACCAGCTCGACGAGTTCGACCTCGCACTTACAAGTATGTCCTCCCTTGGCACACTCGCGCCTAAGTACGTATACGATCTCAAACAGCTCGAGTTCATCGACCTTGAGAAGCCCTGGTATGACCAGAACTTCAACAATGAGATGTCCATCGGCGGCAGACTCTATTCCACAACAGGCGCCCTCCCGCTTAATGACGACAACGGTACATGGGGTATCCTCTTCAACAAGACACTTGCTGAAGACTACACAATGCCCAACCTTTACGAGCTTGCCGCATCAGGCGAGTGGACACTCGATAAGCTCTATGAGCTTGCAAAGACAGTAACGGGCGATGACAACGGTGACGACATTCTCGACGAGAACGACATCTGGGGCTTCCAGACAGAGTCCTATAACGCATATGCTATTATCGCATCTGCGGGCGAGAGAATCGCATCCAAGGACGAAAACGATATGCCTTACCTCACAGCTAACACAGAGAGATTCCAGGCTGTTCTTGAAAAGGCAGTTCAGGTATGCGGCGACAAGTCGGTATCCTTCCTTGAGACAGACTATGTGGACAAGTACAGCGATGTATGGAACGAGTGCTACATCCCCGCATTTACATCGGGACGCGTTCTCTTTAAGATGGTTGGTCTCCAGGGACTTACTATCGGACGTAATATGGAAGACCCGCTCGGCGTTCTTCCTATGCCTAAGTACGAGGTAAGCCAGGAAACAACGCTCAGCCCTGTCACAGTTGGAAACGCTACATCGGTATACATTCCGATCTCTGTAACAGATATCAGAACAACATCCATCATCACAGAAGCTCTCTTCGCTGAGTCCCAATACACAACAAGAGTTGCATTCTATGAGACAACACTTCAGAAGAAGTACACAGAGGATGAAGAGTCCAAGCTTATCCTTGACCAGATCATCGAGAACAGAACATATGACCTCGGCGCTGTATACGGTTGGGGTGGTCTCGTAACAAAGCTCCAGACACTTATGGCTAACAGAAGCACAAACTTCTCGTCCTCTTATAAGTCTCTTGAGAGAGTTGCAAACAGAGCGCTCAATCAGACTATTGAAGCATTCGAGAAGGCACAGAACGTTCAGTAACAAAAGATATAAGGACCTGCCGCAAGGCGGGTCCTTGTTTTTTGAAAAAAGAAAATAAGTTTTTTTGAAATTCTCTTGACAATTTAAAATTGTTGTGATAATATATATAGGTACTTGAAAAAGTGCATGCGCTACTAGCTCAGTGGATAGAGTGCCCGGCTACGAACCGGTAGGTCGCAGGTTCGAATCCTGCGTGGCGCGCCAATAAAAAAGGACAGGCAACGCCTGTCCTTTTTTTATTGGCCCACTCACGCAGCTTGAAAAGCTGCGTGAAACTTGCTACGAACCCCAAGGGCAGCACAAATAAAACGCAAGTTTTAAGCAAAAACGGCAAAGCCGTTTTTCGCTTTAGGTTCGAATCCTATTCGTCGACGTGTAAAAATCAGATCATCCAGATCGGAACGATATAGTTTTCTGCGTTTATGGCGGATAGATTCGGGCGCATACAAAGTATCGCGCCATTGCCGCGCGGCACTGATGCTTTGTCCAGTAATCTAAAAGCGGTGAGAAGCTCACTTCCGGGATTGACCGAGCGCTTGATCTCCAATGGATGAAGCACGCCGTCACTCTCAATGACCATATCGATCTCGTTGGAATTTTTGTCGCGATAATACCACAGTAAGCACTCCTTTGCGTTGTTATGGTATGACTTTATGAGTTCTGCCACCACATAATTTTCGAGTATTGCACCATTGATCGCTCCGTTCATAAGGATCTCGGGCGATGAGTATCGCGTCAAATATGCAATCAGACCCGTGTCAAAAAAGTATAGCTTTGGAGTTTTAACAGTGCGTTTTAACAAGTTGTTGGAATATGGGCGCAGAAAAAAGATAACATCTGATTTCTCCAAAACCTGCAGCCAGCGTTTAGCAGTCTCATCCGATACGCCAACATCCTGCGCTATATCGTGAATATTAAGCATCTGCCCGGCGCGGCAGGCGGCGGCGCGAACGAAATCGCGGAACATCAACGGATCGGCAAGTTCTACCTGTTCTTTAACATCGCGATCGATGTAGGTCTGCAAGTAGCTGGAATAGAACACGTCTCGATCAGAGAACTTTTTACTGACAAGACCCGGCATAGAACCGTGCCAAATTCGTTCGTAAATCTCGGTCAGATCGGCGGGAGCATTGGTTTTCTCCCGCGCTTTTAACGCTTGAAGATCAAGAGAGAAGGGGGTGCACTTATCGGAACCGTATATTTCGTGTTGGGATAGACTGGACATATGCAGAATTGCTACGCGTCCGGCGAGCGATTCCTGCGCAAGTTCCATCAGCTTGAACGCTTGTGAGCCTGTTAGCCAGTAGGTGCCCGGGGCGGCACCCCTATCGATCTCCATTTTGATATAGGAGAAAATTTCGGGCGCATACTGCACTTCGTCAATCATAATCGGCGTTCTGTGCATAGCAAGAAACATAGCGGGATCTCGCTTTGCAAGTCCGCGCTCTTCCAAATCGTCAAGTGTAACATATTCACGATCGGTATCCATAAGCCGACGCAAGACCGTTGTCTTGCCGACTTGACGCGGACCGGTGATGAGAATACAAGAATACTCTTTTGACAGAGCAAGAATTTTATCTTCAAGATCGCGTTTGATGTAAGTCATAAAGAGCTCCTCCTAAGGCTAAAATACGATTCTATCTTATTTTAGCACAAATACAGCAATCTGTCAAGGCTAAAATGCGATGCCATCTTATTTTAGCCTAAGATCTTTTTTGCAAGTATGCCCAACAGAAAATTCATTTTTGCATATGACTTGATAATAAAAAATTTTTTTAAAGACAAACAAAAAGATCGGTTCAAATCGAACCGATCTTTTTGCTGTGTATGTGTTTATTGACGGTATGAATATATACCGTTTTTAATTGGATGACGGACAAACGGCTGTGGCTGTCTTTTCTATCAATTCATCCACATCGCCTTTGGTCACTGTTGCGCTCATTTCGATCTTGTACTCAACACCGGGAGTACCTTCAAAGGTGTCACTGAATGCTAAATACGAATTAGGCGAGTTATATCCCCAATCCATATATATCTCGACCCAAGAGCCGGCAGAATTCTTGTAAAAAAGTCTTGTTTCGGCACTTATATTGGTTACGCCGGTATCGCCTGAGATTATAACTGAGACAGTCCCCTCGGTTCCGTCAAAAGTTAATTGTGCATTAACCATATGGGTGTTCTCCCACTGAGGAGAAACTTGCTCGGGAAGAGCGGCAGATGTGGAGATCTGCAAAGCAGACAGCAGGATCACACACAGGATAAGCATTGATACAACTTTTCTTTTCATAAAAAAGTCCTTTCCTTGTAGCCCGACCGAAGAGAAAAAGGAGAAGGGGTGATCGGTCGGCTCATATCGTTTATTTTGTTTTTTTTGTAGGAAAACTCCTTTTTCCAAATCCCCTACAATATATAACAAAAAAAAGTGTGTATCATTTCTGCTTTTTGCTATTTTATTGACTCTGCTATGCTAAGAAGTGTTTCCGAACTAATATCAGGAGAAAAAGATGAAATTGCATACCTGTATTGATTGTCGTGCCATGTTATTGTTTGTTTACCATTTGTATACGAGAACAATTGTCCGATATATTTGTTAACAGGTATTTCTGTTACGGTGAAATCATCATTGTCAAGATCTGTAGGGGTACTGTTAATCAGTATTTGTTGATAATCAATTAATTTACTTGATTCTCTTGTGTATATGATATAATTTGAGTTCTTTGTTTGCATCATTACCACTCTCTCGGTTCCGGCTATCTGCAATTGCGGTTCGCGGTATTCTTCGATAGTGGTCGGGGGAGTCGACGCAGGTATATAGAATACCGATACAAATTTTTCGTACCATTCGATCACGGTATCGACGATCACGGCGCGAATGGGCTCAATACCCATACAAACTCCAAACGCGGTCGTACATAATATCAAGACTGCTGCGACTGCGCGGCGGCAGGTAAGCGGGAGCGATTCCCACACGGACCTGCGTTCAAGCTTTTTTATCTTGCGTCTGATACGGCGAAGAGTTTTTTCCGGAATACAGGTGTTTGACGTATCGAGCGATCTTGCAAATTCAAGATCGTCGTTTATCAGATCCTCTGCTGCAATAACCAGCAGTGCATCGAGCGTTCTATTTGATGTATTCATATAATTCTCCTCCTGCAATCTCAAGAAGTTTCTTCTTGGCCTTGTGTATTCTTATTCCCACGGCATTGGGTGTTGTTGTCAAAACGCGAGCGGCTTCAACAGATGAATAACCAAAACCGTAGACGAGTACAATGACATCTCTGTAAGGTTGCGGCAACCTTTGCACGTGAAATCTTACAGCCGCTGACATTTCATTGGTGAATACGATATCGTCAAGTGTGGGAGAGTCGTCGGGTATGTCGATATTCTCAAGCTCGTTGTCTTCGTTCAAATAGAAAAGTGAGCTCTCGTGTTGGTAACGGCGTTTGTTTTTGTTGTATATATTGATCGCTGCGTTCCTACTATATATAACAAGTTGAGCGATGATATCCTTTTCGCTTTTGTCTTTAAATCTGATGAAATTTTTGACAACGTTCACCATAACATCGTCCAATGCGTCCTCGGCGTCGTGATGATTCTTGAGTACCTTGAATGCGGCCTCATATACCATTTTACCGTACAGTTCAAATATTTTTCCCGCGGATCCCCGATCTTCGGGAGGCAGTGTGCTCAATAGAGTAAAGAAAACCATTTGTATCTCCTTTTGTGAAGTTTTATTTTAGCGATTCTATATATCCGTCAATAAAATCGGATATAAATGCCCGTCTGTGTGGCGAGAGCTTATCCAACTTACTGCATATATCATTATATACGTATTCTTTTTTCGATTCCCGTTTTTTCCATAATTTTTCCTTTCTTCACAATTAGCGTATTTATCACCGGGATAAGTATAGTTGGCAAACAACGATCCCGTAATAAATTATAAGATATTATATCACAAATGGCGATATAAATGTTGAAAAAAATTCATCCTCTTTTTTGAGGATGAAGGAAAATATTTTTTGTTGTGTTTTTTAGGCTGCCAAGAAATCTTCAACCACTTCTGCAAAATGGCTGAGCGAGAGCTCGAGACGGTTGCAAAGTTCGACTAACTGCAATACGGTGCTGCGAGTGATTGCAATATCCGAATACGATTGCAGGATCGCTGCGCTTTCGTCATAATCGGCAACGGCGGCTATGCCGTAGCCCGTCTGCGGTCCAATATCGGTTTTGAGTAAAACATATCTGTGTTTCATTATTATGACCATAGCTTTTGCTTTTGCAAAAGCTTCCTTTCTCTTTGGGAATTGGGGCAATTTTGCGGCAAAAGCCACAAAACCGTGTTTAAAAATTTATTTTCAAACTTGTTCCTTGCAAGATCATCTTAGAATGATCATTCTTTCCTTCTTATTTTTGTATTTTTGGTTTATTATTCTGATACATATATCTATGGATGGATCTCTTGTATAGAACTCCCATATGTTCTCTATTGGAAGTCCGTATGCATCCCACAGTGCGAATATTGTTGCCATATTCGGTATTGTTTGGCCGTGTTCGATATTTCGTATCGTTTCTACTGATACTTTTGCCATCTCGGCGGCAGATTCTTGCGTTATTTTGACGTTTCGTCTGGATTTCTTCAAAAACGCACCCATTGCGACAAAATTTATCATAACTTGACATCCTTTTCTACATTGTACTTCCAAAAAAGTCAGAAAAACAGTAAACGCATTACCGCTTTTATTAACAAAAGGAATATGGGGCGTTTTTCGATGGAAGCATTTACTCTTATGCAAAAAAATGCATCTTGTTATTTTTTTAGGGCTTGTTTTTGCAAGTTTTTAGTATTAATTATGCATAAATACTTGAAAAATATGAAATTTTATGATATACTATCGGCATTGTAGAAATTGCATACGCATTTTACAAAGGAGGACGTTTTTATGAACAGTAACAGCATACAGATACTTATCGCAATGATAATATATATGGCGGTGGTTATCGGTATCGGCGTGATCTACGCACGGCGCGCCAATAAGAGCTCAGAGGAATATTTCCTTGGCGGACGCTCGCTCGGACCTTGGGTCACGGCAATGAGCGCAGAGGCGTCCGATATGAGCGGATGGCTTCTTATGGGACTTCCCGGCGTTGCGTATTGGTGCGGTCTTGCAGATGCTGCGTGGACGGCAATAGGTCTTGCGGTTGGTACATATTTCAACTGGCTGCTCGTATCCAAGAGACTTCGCCGCTACAGCGTGCGCGCGAACAACTCGATAACGCTTCCCGAATTCTTCTCCAACAGATTCAGAGAGAAGAATAAGGTCATTATGACTCTTGCGGCTCTCTTTATTCTCGTATTCTTCACGGTATACGCATCGAGCTGTTTTGTTACCTGCGGAAAGCTTTTCTCGACGCTTTTCGGCGCGTCCTATCAGTCGATGATGATACTGGGGGCACTCTTCGTGCTTCTTTATACGATACTCGGCGGATTTCTTGCTGAGAGCGCATCGGACTTTATGCAGGCGATAGTTATGATCGTAGCGCTTACAGTCGTTGTTGTACTCGGCCTTTTCAAGGCGGGCGGACTTGGCGCGGTTATCGAGAATGCACAGAGCATTCCCGGATTCTTGGAATTTTTCGGACTTGCAACACCGACAGTCGTTGACGGTGTACAGGCAGTTGAAAACGGTGCGCCCGTGTTTGGCGAGGCGGCTCCGTACGGACTTCTTACGATATGCTCTATGCTTGCGTGGGGGCTTGGATACTTTGGTATGCCTCAGGTACTGCTTCGCTTTATGGCGATCAGACGTGAGGATGAACTCAAGAGAAGCCGCCGTATCGCAATGGTATGGGTTGTCATCTCGCTTGCGGTTGCGGTCTTCATCGGAATTATCGGACGTCAGGTATTCCCGACGGAGCACCTCACAAAGGCATCTGCCGAAAACATCTTTATCACTCTTGCGACAAGCTCGCTTCCCGCTATTCTTGCCGGATTTGTTATGGCGGGTATCCTTGCGGCGACGATCAGCTCGTCCGACTCTTATCTTCTTATCGCGGCATCTGCATTCGCTAAGAACATTTTTCAGGGTGTGGCACACAAAAAGGCTACCGACAAGCAGGTAATGCTTGTTACAAGGATCACGCTTCTTGTGCTTACGGCGATCGGTGTGCTTATAGCGCTCGATGAAAACAGTGTTATATTCAGTATCGTTTCCTTTGCTTGGGCGGGCTTTGGTGCGACCTTCGGACCTATTATGCTTTTCTCGCTCTTCTGGAAGAGAACGACAAGAGCGGGCGCTGTCGCGGGTATGGTAGGCGGTGCTGCTATGGTATTTATCTGGAAGCTCCTTCTTAATCCCCTCGGCGGTGTGTTCGGTATCTACGAGCTTCTTCCCGCGTTTATTTTCTCTGCCGTCTGCATCGTTGTTGTTTCGCTTATCACTCGCGCTCCCTCAAAGGAGATAGAGGAAGATTTTGAGGCGGTACGTCTTGGCAAGGCAGAATGAATTTTTGAATAAAAAAAGGCGAGTTTTTCTCGCCTTTTTTGTTGCCTAAATACGATTTGTGAAGTATAATATATATAGAATCAAATCGGAGGTGCTGTTATGTCAGATGTAAGAGAGCTTGACCCAAAGAGCGTTTTTAAATATTTTTCCCAGATGAGCCTTATCCCGCGCGGATCGGGCAATATGAAGGGTATAGCCGACTATGTGGAAGCTTTTGCTAAAAAGAGAGGACTTCGCTCGTACCGCGACGCGGCAAACAATGTTGTTATATATAAGGATGCGGCGGCAGGTTACGAGGGTGCGGCGCCGATTATCTTGCAGGGACACCTTGATATCGTATGCCAGAAGGACGCGGACAGAGAGATAGATTTTGAGCGCGAAGGACTTGATATATACGCCGACGGTGAATATGTACGCGCGCGCGGCACGACGCTGGGCGCCGATAACGGTATCGCGGCGGCGATGATACTTGCTATCCTTGAAAGTACAGATCTGCCTCATCCCGCGCTTGAGGCGGTGTTTACCACAGACGAGGAGATCGGTATGCTCGGTGCTATGGCACTCGATATGAGCGTGCTTTCTGCCAAAAAGCTTATAAATCTTGACTCCGAAGAGGACGACGTTCTCACAGTGTCTTGCGCGGGCGGAAGTGATTTCTGCGTGAAGATACCGACCGGGCGCGAAAAAGTGAGCGGAACGATGGTAACGCTCAAGCTTTTTGGACTTCTCGGCGGTCACTCGGGAATCGAGATAGACAAGGGAAGAGTAAATGCGGATATTCTTGCGGGGCGCGTGCTTTCCCACCTAAAGACAGATTTTGATATTGTCTCGGTCGATGGCGGAAATAAGGATAATGCCATTCCTTGTGCACACAATGCGGTTTTGTGCACGGCTGTGCCCGATGTGCTCACACGTGAGCTTGAAGAATATCTTGAACTTGTGAAAAAAGAGATATCCGAGCGTGAGCCGAACTTCGACTATGAGATCTGCCTTGGCGAGACGGGTGAGTATGCCGTATTCTCGAAGGAGTGTAAGAGGGATATTCTTCACACCCTGCTCCTTGTCCCCAACGGTGTGATAGATATGAGTGCGAGTATCAAGGGCCTTGTTGAGACATCTCTCAATCTCGGTGTGCTCGACACACGCGAAGATGAGATCAGGCTCGGCTTTGCGCTTCGCTCGAACAAACAGAGCGCGCTTGTTTTTATAGAAGAGCGTCTCGCCGCTTTTTTTGCGCCTATCGAGTGTGAAGTGGAAACGGGCGGACATTATCCCCCGTGGGAATATAAAGAGGACAGCGAACTTCAAAAGCTCTTCTGCGAATGCTATAAAGCACAGCGCGGAAGTGAGCCCAAGGTAGAAGCTATCCACGCGGGACTTGAATGCGGCACCTTTGCGTCAAAGATCGAGGGCATAGATTGCATTGCAATAGGACCTACGATGTTCGATGTGCACACGACGGGCGAGAGACTGCTCATTTCTTCGGTCGCACAGACATACGAGCTGCTTTTGGATATACTTAAAAAGAGCAAATAACAAAAACGTGTTGCGCGTTGGGGCAACACGTTTTTTTCTCTTGCTTTAATTTCTGTTTTATGGTAAAATATATGAAATATCAATAAAAGGACTAATCAATATGAATCAACGTGAAAAACTCGGCTCCCGCCTGGGATTTATACTGCTCTCTGCGGGATGTGCTATAGGGCTTGGAAACGTCTACCGTTTTCCCATTATCACAGGAAGCTACGGCGGCGCGATATTCGTGCTTATCTACATCGCATTTTTGATCCTTCTCGGCATTCCCGTAATGACGCTGGAGCTTTCGGTCGGCCGCGGAAGCCAGAGAAGCATCGCGTCCTCTTTTGACGTACTTGAAAAACCGGGCCAAAAGTGGCATTTTATGAAATATCTCGGCATTGCGGGCAACTATCTGCTTATGATGTTCTATTGCACCATTTCGGGGTGGATGGTCATCTACGTAGGAAAGTATCTCACAGGCTCGATCACCGAGGCGCAGGGCGTGAATGAGCTCACCGATGTCTTTGTCGGAATGACAAAGAATACGCCTCTTAACATAATTGCAACTATTGCGGTCGTGGTCATTTGTTTTATTATCTGTTCAATAGGTTTGCAGAACGGCGTTGAAAAGATCACAAAGGTGATGATGGTCGCACTTTTTGTGCTGATGTTTGGCCTTGTCATTTATTCTCTTACGCTTGATAAGGCAGTCGAGGGACTCAAGTTCTATCTCGTCCCCTCGGTTGAAAATATCAAAAAAGCCGGGCTTGGAACGGTCATTACGGCAGCAATGGGACAAGCGTTCTTTACGCTCAGTATCGGAATGGGCTCGATAGCGATATTCGGAAGCTACATTGGCAAAGAACGCAGACTGCTCGGTGAAGCGGTCACGATCGTTTCGCTTGACACCTCTGTTGCGCTGATGTCGGGACTTATCGTGTTTCCTGCGTGTTTTACGTACAACAACGGTGTAACGGCCGATGCGGGAACGGTCAGCTCGAGCTTCTTGTTTACAACGCTCTCTTCCATTTTTAACGAAATGCCCGGCGGACGTATAGTAGGAACGCTCTTTTTCATCTTTATGCTTTTTGCCGCGCTCTCTACGGCCATTGCCGTGTTTGAGAATATAATCTCCTTCTGGCTGGAACTCACAAAACTCTCGCGCAGACAGGTAGCTTTCATCAATATCGTTCTTATGGCAATTCTCTGTATGCCCTGTGTACTCAGTCTTGACGTATGGAGTGATTTCACTGTATTCGGAAAGACGATTATGGATCTTGAGGACTTCACTGTATCCAATCTTCTTCTCCCGATCGGAAGCCTTCTTTATGTTCTTTTCTGTACCTCGCGTTTTGGCTGGGGTTGGAACAATTATTTCGCTGAGGTCAACTGCGGCGATAAGGGACCGCATATGCCGAAGTGGATACGCCCGTATATGACATATGTGCTTCCTCTTATAATAATCGTTGTACTTGTAATGTCGATAATGTAATGTGATCCGTCCCGCGTATGTGCGAGACGGTTTTCACTTGATTTTTACACAAACAACACAAATCCGTTTAATAAATATATCAAAAAAGCGTATTACAATAATATTCAAAGGAGGGGAGAATATGGCTTATCAGACTGTGTTTAAGCGCTATGAGCTTAAATATATGATAAACTGTGAACAAAAGCAAAAAATTCTTGACGCGATGAAGCCTCATATGATCCCCGATAAGTATGGACGTTCGATTATCCGCAATATCTATTTTGACGATGATACATACAGGCTCATCCGTCATTCGATAGAAAAGCCTGCGTACAAGGAAAAGCTGCGCGTAAGAAGCTACGCCAAGGCGGATGCCGACAGTACGGTATTCGTTGAGCTGAAAAAGAAATATAAAAAAGTCGTATACAAGCGGCGTGTGTCGCTTCCCGAAGCCGAAGCGATGGCGTGGCTTACGGGAGAACGCACAGCACCGATGAACACGCAGATCACGCGCGAGATCGACTATTTTATGTCCTTTTATTCACCGCTTTCCCCCAAGGTTTTTCTCTCATATGAGAGGGAAGCGTACTACGCTGAAAACGATTCGACCTTCCGCGTGACTTTCGATGACAATATACTTTGCAGGCAGGATCATCTTTCGCTTTGCGATGAAGTCGGGGGAATTCCCATACTGCCCGAGGGATATGTGCTTATGGAGATAAAATGCTCGGGCGGCATCCCGCTTTGGATGACAAAGGTCTTATCAGAAGAACACATATACAAAACATCATTTTCAAAATACGGAACGGCGTACAGCACGCTGATCTTTCCCGAATTCAAGGAGGACTTTATAAATGCTTGAATCTATCTTCAAAGGTGTTTTTGACACGGATTACACAGTCGTGATATCGGTGACCGATTTTCTTCTCTGCCTTGGGACCGCGCTCATACTCGGCCTTGTAATGGCACTTTCGTATATGTACAAGACCCGTTACACAAAGAGCTTTGTTATCACGCTCTCGCTTTTGCCTGCGGTGGTGTGCATCGTTATTATGATGGTCAACGGCAATGTGGGTGCGGGAGTTGCTGTCGCAGGTGCGTTCAGCTTGGTGAGATTCCGTTCGGTGCCCGGCACCGCAAAGGAGATATGCACGCTCTTTTTGGCAATGGGCACGGGACTTATAGCGGGTATGGGCTACCTTGGTTTTGCGGCGCTCTTTACGCTCGTTATGTGTATTATTTTTATCGTATACAACAGTCTTGATCTCGGCGCTAAAAAGAACGCGGCTGTCTATAAGACGATCAATATTACCATCCCTGAGGATCTTGATTACTCGGACGTGTTTGACGATATTTTTGCCGAGTACACGACCTCTCACGAGATCATACGAGTAAAGACGACCAATATGGGAAGTATGTTCAGACTTACATACAATATCGCGCTTCGTGATCCCGCAAAGGAAAAGGAAATGATCGACAAGATAAGATTGCGCAACGGCAATCTTGAGATCAGCGTTTCCAAGCAGGATACAAGCGTAGCGGAGCTTTAAAAAGAGGGAAAATATGAAAAGATCTTTTTCATTGGCATTAATACTCGCACTTATACTTGTCGGATGCGGCAATGTTCCAAGTGACCCTGCAGACACGAGCGGTATACCGACAGATACAACTTCTCCCGCACATACCGCGGGCAGTGCTGAAACGACCGCTTTACCCGCCGATGTTGATTTTGCAAAGAACAAAGAGGATATGTTCACAGACCGTGACGCTGACGCAAGTTACGATGCTTCGAGGGCGGTAAAGATCACTCTCTCGGGCAACGGTGCTGTTTCGAGCTCGGATGCGGCACGTGTGTCGGAAACGACGGTCACACTTACTGCCGAGGCGACCTATGTTATCTCGGGAAAGCTCGATGACGGAAAGATAGTTGTAAATGCACCCGACACCGCAAAGGTGCAGATCGTACTCGACGGTGCGGATATTACAAGTAAAACGAGTGCTGCAATTTATGTTCTTGAAGCCGATAAAGTATTTGTGACGCTTGCAGAAGGCAGTGTGAACAGCATTTCAAACGGCGGCAGCTTTGTTGCTATAGACGAAAACAACATCAATGCCGCACTTTACTCAAAATGTGATATTACCCTGAACGGCTCGGGAACACTGAATGTTACTTCCCCTGCGGGACACGGCATTTCGGGCAAGGATGATCTTATTATCACGGGCGGAAAATACAGCATCGCGTCTGCTTCGCACGGTATAGACGCCAATGACAGCATACGCATCGCGGATGCCGATATTACCGTAGATGCCGGAAAGGACGGGATCCACGCCGAGAATAACGATGACCCCGCCTTGGGGTATGTGTATATTTCAAACGGTATATTTAAGATCGAATCCGAGGGCGACGGCATCTCGGGCGCGGCATCGCTTCAGATCGAGGGAGGAGATTTTGATATCGTTACCGGAGGCGGTGCGGTAAACGGCGAAAAGAAGACCTCAGACTCGTTCGGCGGATTTATGGGCGGAAAACCCGGAAAACAGGGACAGCCGGGCAGACCCGGACAGCCTGCAACTTCGACATCTGTTGCCGAGGATGACGGCGAGAGCATCAAGGGTATCAAGAGCTCGGGCGGACTTCTGATCTCGGGCGGCACATTTAAGATAGACTCTGCCGATGATGCGGTCCACTCCAACGCAAGCGTGACAGTAAACGGCGGAAGTTTTGATATAAAGACCGGCGATGACGGATTCCACGCCGATGAAACGCTTACAATAACAAACGGCAGCATAAATATTACCGAGAGCTATGAGGCGCTTGAGGCACTTCACGTTAAAGTGATCGGCGCAGATATAAATGCAGTTGCTTCCGATGACGGTATAAACGCCGCAGGCGGTACCGATCAGAGCGGATTCGGCGGAGTACGGGGCGATAATTTCGGCGGTAAGGGCGGCCCCGGCGGAATGAGTATGGGTAACGGAAGCATCGTGATTTCGGGCGGAAATATATACATTGAGGCATCGGGCGACGGTATCGACGCAAACGGCACGCTTGAGATAACGGGCGGGTATACGGTCGTATGCGGACCCACTTCGGGCGACACCGCGACGCTTGATTATGACAAGAGCGCCGTTATATCGGGCGGTACCTTTATCGGTACGGGCGCGCGCGGTATGGCACAGACCTTCAGCGATGCCAAGCAGGGACTTATATCGGTCTCGGTCGGCAATCAATACACGGGCGCGAAGATAACGCTTACCGACAAGGACGGAAATGTGCTCGCCGAGCATTCACCGAATTTGAATTTCGCAATAGTAATAATCAGTTCTCCCGATATTATCTCGGGCGAGAAATATACTTTAACGATAGGCAAAGACTCGATGGAGGTCACTGCTGACTAAAATAAAAAAGTGTTGCACGAGTGGTGCAACACTTTTTTGCTTTATTTAACCTTAAATGCGGCATAACCGAAGGGTGGGAGATAGTTTACGGTTACCTTATTACCTTCAAGCTTTCCTTCGCATCCGACAAATTCGATATCTGCATATGTTTTGTCAAACTCAACTGTGGCCATATATACATCATCTGAGAAGCAGTTGAAGAGTGCGACGGCGCGTTCGGTATCATTCTCTTTGCAGAGAATATAGAGGTCGGGACAACCGGGGCAGAATGCGGGGAGCTTTTTCTTCGCTATCCATTCGATGTACTCCTTTGTCTGTCTTTGGCGCGCATAGGAGTCGGTCAAACTTGATGTACGTGAGAGAGACATAAAATCAAAGGTATATACCAAAAATCTTTGTCCGTTTTTGTTCTCATAAGCATATGCTGTAGGAGTTTCGTTGAATCGGCTGAGCGCTTTTGCGTCGGGAGCAGGCTCGGCATCAAGAATATATGCCGCTCCGTCTTTTATCATTATTTTTTCGTCATATTCGGGATACTCTTCAAAAGTGATGTTGAGCTTTTTCAGTTTGCCTGAGCGTACAAGTCCGACGTCGACACCGCGCTCGGAAAGTATCTTTGCAGACACAGCATCAAGGACGGCGCCCTTTGAAAGCGACGTAAGATCTATATGTCTTGCGCTCTCACCCGTGACGATGGGGCATATTCCTTCGCCCTCGTGTGCCGTGGGGATAGAGAGACGTGCGAGCATTCCTGTGCCCTTGGGATATATT
>CAYZHW010000009.1:0-24840 GCA_964478105.1 uncultured Lachnospiraceae bacterium
TAACATCTGCCTTATATTCAGCAAATGTATCAAATTCGGAAACATCCTTTGCAAACTCATCATCAAGCTCGGGAAGCTCGTTAAACTTGATCTCGTGGAGCTTACACTTGAACACCGCAGGCTTACCTGCAAGCTCAGCTGCATGATATTCCTCGGGGAAGGTTACGTTTACATCAAACTCGTCGCCGATGTTCTTGCCAACGATCTGATCCTCAAATCCGGGGATGAACTGTCCCGAACCGAGCTTAAGTGTGTGCTTCTCAGCCTTGCCGCCTTCAAATCTCTCACCGTTAAGGTAACCGTCGAAGTCGATAACGACTGTGTCGTCAAGAGCGGCAGCTCTGTCTGTTACATCGATGATTCTTGCATTGCGGTCTCTTACGCGGTCGATCTCAGCGTTTACTTCTTCCTCTGTTACCGCTGCAACGTCCTTTGTTGCTTTGATGCCGATATAGTCAGCAATAGCAACCTCGGGCTTTACATATACCTTTGCGGACATAAGAAGACCGTTCTCGTCGATGGAAACAACGTCAAACTCAGGCTGGCTTACGACCTTGATGTCTGCTTCTTTTACAGCATCAGCGTATGCCTCGGGAAGTATCTCATTGATAGCATCCTCGTAGAAAACGCCTGTGCCGTACATCTTTTCGATAATGCTCTTGGGAGCCTTACCTTTTCTGAAACCGGGAACGTTTATATTTTTTACATTCTTGCGGTATACCTTGTTTACCGCGTCATCGAATGTAGCTTTATCAACTAAAAACTCCAGTTCATAAAGATTCTTTTCTGTTTTTTCAGCTTTTTTGAGTATCATTGGTTTTAATCCTCCAAAAGATAAAAGTAATTTACATACATTATATATTTTACTTATTTTTTCTTATAAAGTCAATACATTATTCCAAAATAAATTTGCTTTTGACAAATTATTCGTAATCGGGCCATATCGGCATAGGGGAAAAGTTGAGATAATCGGCAGAAGTGATCACAAAATCGATCCCCTCAAAGTTGTGAGTGCGCGGAATATAGTAGTTACCGTGCATATGTCCGAAGTAGCATTTCTTGATATCGTATGCCTTAAGCACATCGATTATCTCGCGGCACACTATGTTGCCCCATACGGGAGGGAAGTGAAGAAATACGAGTATCGGTTTCGGATAGTCAGCCTTTTCTTTTAGAAATACAGCTTCTTTTAGGCTTATCTCAAGTCTGCCCGCTTCGCGTGATACGATCTTGTCATAATCTGCGTCGTTTACCGCACTTTGCTGTTTTTCGTCGTTGAACCAGCCTCGAGTACCGCAGACGATAAAATCTTCAAGCTCATATGCGTTGTTGTGCAGGATGTCTATGCTCTTGATGTTGTTTGCTTCAAAAAATGCCTTGATCTTAGTAAGTGTCGACCACCAAAAATCGTGATTACCTTTTCCGATAAGCTTTCGTCCGGGGAGCTTTTCAATAAACAAAAGGTCGGCGAGCGCGTCCTCAAGCGAAGATGCCCACGAGATATCGCCGGGCACGATGACTGTATCGTCGTCGTTGACAACAGCGCACCAGTTGCGTTTTATTTTATCGGTGTAGCCGGTCCATCTGGCACCGAATACTTCCATCGATTTGTCGGCACTTTCCGAGAGATGAAGGTCGGACATAACATAAAGCGACATCTTGTACTTTCCTTTCGGTTGGATTTCTCCATATTTTTCCGCTCATATGAATGTGTACTTTGTTAAAAATAATATCGAAGTACAAGAAAGGCGGAGAACAAATATGGGATTGTTTGATGAAAACTCCTATTACGGAACGGGAAAAGACGCAAAAACTCCGAAGCATATCAAGGGTATTACCTGCGATGTGAAGAATTGCGTTTATCACGACAGTGACTGCTATTGCACCGCCGACAAGATTGCCGTCGGTCCCAGCTACGCTACTTCGTGTACAGATACGGTCTGTGCTACCTTTAAGCAGAAGACGGTCTGATTTCCCACTTAAAAGGGGTATTGCGTATATGCGCAATACCTCTTTTGTCTTTTTTAGAGAGAAGCTATTATCTCACTCTTCATATCATCGCGGTCGATGATCTTGTCAAAGCGTACTTCTTTCTTGTCAAGGTCACGAAGCGGATAGGGGATCTCGACACCCGTGAGGTCGCGGAGCTCTTCAAGCGCGGAGAACTCGCTCTTTGCAGCCTTGCCTGTAAGCGAGGTGAATACGTCGGATGCAAACTTGAAGGGGCTTGCAGTGGACGCAAGGATTATCTTTGTATTGTCGTCTGTTTCTTCAATATACTGCTCGGCGCAGTTAAGACCTACCGCTGTATGTGTATCGCAGAGGTATCCGTACTTGTCAAAGGTTGCCTTGATCGTTTTTGCTGTGTTCTCCTCGTCGCAGTAATAGCCCGAGAAGTTAGCGTCGATCTTTGCCTTGATGTCGGGGTCGACTGTGTATTTGCCGTCAGACGAGAGCGCCTTCATATAAGACGCGGTCTTTTCGCTTCCGCCGAGGACATAGAGAAGTCTCTCAAGGTTGCTCGAGATGAGAATGTCCATAGAGGGCGATATAGACGTATGGAAAGGACGGTTTCTGTCGTATGTGCCCGTCGCGATAAAATCTGTGAGGATATTGTTCTGATTGGATGCGCAGATGAGTCTTTCGATCGGAAGACCCATAAACTTCGCAATATATGCGGCGAAAATGTTGCCGAAGTTGCCGGTGGGAACGCAGACATTTACCTTTTCACCTGCTTTGATCGTGCCGTCGTTTAACATATCGCAGTAAGCCGATACATAGTAAACAATCTGAGGAGCAAGACGTCCCCAGTTGATCGAGTTTGCACTCGAGAAGAAGTAACCCTTTTCGTTCAGCGCATTTGATGCCGCATCGTCAGCAAATATCTTTTTCACGCCTGTCTGTGCATCGTCGAAATTTCCTCTGATAGCGCAGACACTGACGTTATTGCCTGTCTGTGTCGCCATTTGGAGCTTCTGTACGCGGCTGACACCGTCGCAGGGGTAGAATACGGTGATCCTTGTGTGATCTACATCGCGGTAGCCCTCAAGCGCGGCCTTTCCTGTGTCGCCGGATGTTGCAACGAGGATGAATGCAGTGCGCTCTTCGCCTGTCTTTACAAGTGCGCGGGAGAGAAGCTTGGGCATTATCTGAAGCGCCATATCCTTGAACGCCGATGTGGGACCGTGCCAAAGCTCGAGCGAATAAACTGTATCGTTTATCTTCTTGAGAGGAGCGGCACCGCCCGGGAATCCTGATTCGCTGTATGCGAGCTTGCAATCCGCAAGAAGTTCATCGTATGTGTAATCGGAGAGGAACTTGGAGAGGACGTATGCGGCTCTTTCGGGATAGTTCATCTCTCTTACTTTTGCGATATCGTCAGAAGTGAGTGCGGGGATCGTTTCGGGAACGAAAAGACCGCCGTCGTCGGCAATACCGAGCTTTATCGCTTCGGCGGATTTTACTTTTTGTGCAGTTTCGCTTCTTGTGCTGTGGTAAAACATTTTGAAGATCCTTTCTTTTTGGAGACTTTTATTTCAAATTATTTTTTATAAAATTATTTGCGTTTTCATAAAATATCTTTCCGATAAGCCCGTCTGAGTAACCTCTTTTTGCCAGCTCGTCGGCAATTTTATATATGTCCGATATGCTATCAAACCCGTTGGGAAGATCTGTGCCGTCGAGATCGCACCCGAGCGCAAGCGTGTCTTTACAGCCGCGCGACATATAGTAGTCGATGTGATGTATTATTTCCTCAACCGTGCAGATCTTATTTTCGGTATCACACAAATGCATAGGGCAAAGGCTTATGCCGATGATGCCGCCGGACTCTTTTATCGCGTCTATGTGACGGTCGCGCAGATTCCTTCGATGAGAGTATGCCGAGTATGCGTTTGAATGTGTCGCAACGAAGGGAAGTGCTCTCTCTTTGGCGGCTTCGGCTACCTCGTCGGCAACAAATTCGGATGCGTGAGAGATGTCAGGGATAATACCTATCTCAAAACACCTTGCAAGGACCTTTTTGCCGAAATCGGTGAGAGGGAGATCGGTGTCGAATGAGCCGCCGATACAGGTCGGACCGCCCCACGTAAGCGTTAAAAAACGTACGCCGTGGCGGTAAAGTTCATCAAGCCTTGTTATATCGCCTGCAAGAAGCCTTGCATCTTCGACCGCGAGAATAAAAGAGATCTTTTCTTCGCTTCTTGCTTTTTCTATCTCTGCATATGTTTTACAGAGTGTGACTTTATCGGCGTTCAGACCGACCTCGTTTATGAGATTATCTTTTGCGCAAAGAAATTGCTCGTAGCATTCCTCGTCGGTCTTTTTGCTGTCGCACCATATCGCAGTTACCTGCGTGTATGGAGAATAGTTTTCTGTTTTGTCAAGCGAAATGTGCCTGTTGTTTGAGGCGAGCGGCTGTCCCATCGTATAAAGATCAAGCGCCGTGTCGCAGTGAAGATCGAATAGTGAACGTTTCATACCACCAGATGCTTTCTTTTGTATGTTTCTATTGCGGAATTGCAAAAGAGCTGTCTGTGCAACGGTGTCATTCCGTGCTCAATTATATTTTTGACGTGAGCTTCGGTGGAGTATCCCTTGTGTTTTGCAAGTCCGTATTCGGGATATTGTTTGTCAAGTTCAATGCAAAGACGGTCACGCGTTACTTTGGCTAATATCGAGGCCGCTGCGATCGAGGGAGAGGTTCTGTCTCCGCCGATGATTGCTGTTGCACCTATCTCAAATCCGCGTGAGACGTTACCGTCAATAAGCGCAAAATCAGCGGCAGGCGAAAGCTTTGCAATTGCTCTGCGCATAGCAAGCAGGGAAGCTTCGAGAATGTTGTACTTATCGATCTCTTCCACGCTCGCCTCGGCGATGCCGTATGTGATCGCATTTTTAATTATCTCGTCATAGAGCTTTTCACGTTTCTTTTCGGTGAGTTTTTTAGAATCGTTGAGTCCTTCTATCACAAGTCCTGCAGGGAGTATGCAAGCGGCGGCTACGACAGGGCCGAAGAGCGGACCGCGTCCCGCTTCATCAACACCGCATACGTACTTGTAACCGAGCTCGTTGTATTTTGTTTCGTATGTGTATTCAAGCATAGCTTTGCTCTCAGTCGTTTTTTATTTTGGCATCTCAAGTGTAATGCGTCCGATTGTCGCGCTTCTGTATTCGTCAAGAAGCAGCTTTGCGGTGCGCTCGTAGTTGACCTCACCGCCCGAAATAAGACAACCGCGCTTTCTTCCGACAAGCTCAAAGACCTCATAGTCTTCAAGTCCGTCAAGCTCTGAGATGTCCTTTATCTTGTATCTTGCGCAGAGAAGCTCGGGATAATACTCACGAAGCCTTGCGCAAAGGGTTATTGCTATCGTTTCGGTGTCGAGGACATTATCTTTGATAGCACCCGTGATGGCGAGATTCTCACCAACGCGTCTCTCTTCAAATTTTGGCCAGAGCACACCCGGCATATCCATAAGGTCAACTCCGATATTTGTCGATATCCACTGCTTGTCGAGAGTAACGCCGGGACGGTTTTCTACCTTCGCTTTTTTTGCGCCCGAAAGTTTGTTTATAAGTGAAGATTTACCAACGTTGGGTATGCCTACTATCATCGCGCGAAGCTTTCTGCCGCTCATACCCTTGTCGGAGTATCTCTGCAGTTTCTCTGCCATAAGCTCATTTACGGCAGCGGGAACTTCTTTTATCCCTTCGCCTGTATTACAGTCTGTGAGAATGCAACGTGCAAGCTCACCTGAGTAATGCTTTACCCAAAGAGCACTCGCTTTGGGGTCGGCAAGCGAGGCTTTGTTTAAAAGTGTGAGCGTCGGTTTGTCACCGACCAATTTTTTTATTTCGGGATTTCTCGAGCTGTATGGGATCCTCGCGTCAAGAAGCTCGATCACCAGGTCAACTTGTTTGAGATTCTCGGAAATCAGCCGTCTTGTTTTGGCCATATGTCCGGGGAACCATTGAATTATCTCAGACGGCATAGTTTACCTCCAACAAATAAATTTATGCAACAGGACCGATCTTGTTCAACGGAGCGAGTCTGAGCACTACCTTTCCGACGATCTTTCTTGTATCAACAGGTCCGATCTCGGAGCTTCTGCTGTCTGCAGAGTGATTTCTGTTGTCGCCCATCACAAATATATGTCCCTCGGGAACTGTGTAGGGATATGACAGATCGGAAGTGCGGAATACGTCGCTCGTAAGCTTTCTGTACGGTTCATCGATCACTTCTCCGTCGACCGTAAGCGTCCAGTCGGAGAAATCAATGTCGACTACCTGTCCTTCGGTTGCAATAACACGCTTTACAATAGATTCGTGAAAGCGTCCGCCGATCTCATAAAAAACGACAACGTCCCCCCGTTTGGGTTCGTAGAAAAGATCGGATACGACCAAGATCTCGTTTTCGATAAGCGTGTCCTCCATTGAAGGACCGTCTACGCGCGCGAGTCTGAATACAAAGGAGAAAAGCAAAACGACAAAGCACGCGGAGAAAACAAATATCTCGATAAATTCGAATATATCGGAGAGCCTGTTTGTTTTTTCTGCAGGAGTTTCAGTTTCTTCAAGGACGGTGTTTTCGTTCTCGTTGTTCATAAAAATTTCCTTTCGGAAGCGTTATTTTGTGAGTATGCCCATAAGATCGTGGCCGCGGGGGATGTAGTGCTTCTTTGCTTCGGCGCTGTCTTCGCAGAAGCAATCAACGCCAACCTCTTCTTTTGTGCTCAAGTAGATCATAAAGGGAACGGGCTCCATACTGTGTGTACGTATCTCGATCGGCGTGGGATGGTCGGGAAGTATCATTATCTTGAAGTCCTCGCCCGTGCCGAGAAGATACTCATATACGGGTTTCAGAATCTTTTCGTCGATAAGCTCGATCGACTTGACCTTGTTTTCGATCTCGGCTCTGTGTCCGCACTCGTCGGGGGCTTCAACGTGAACATATACAAGGTCAGCACCGTTCTTGAACGCATCTATGGTGAAGCTTGCCTTTCCGTCGTAGTTTGTGTGAACGTTGCCCGTCGCACCGGGGACGTCAAACACCTGCATTCCCGCGCAAAGACCGATGCCTTTGATAAGGTCGACAGCCGAAATTACAGCACCTTCAAGTCCCCATTTTTCCTTGAACGAGGGGAGCTGAGGTTTCTTTCCGGGGCTCCAGAGCCACGCGGAGTTGGCGGGCTTGAGAGAGCGTGCGCGTCTTGCATTATTGACCGGATGATCGTTTAGTATATCATAGCTCTTTTTCATAAGCTCGTAGAATTCTTTTCCGTCTTCGCCTTGGGGGAGATATTCACCTATTCGGCGGCCGAGGATATCGTGGGGACGGTTGAAATTGTATTTGTCATTTCCGTTTTTCCAGATAAGGCAGTGGCGGTAGCTGATTCCCGTGTAAAATTTGCGTATGTCATCTCCGAGTTCTGCTTCAAGCGCCTTGATAAGCTCGTCGGCTTCCTCTGTCGTGATCTCATCGGCACTGTGGTCGAGAATTATCTTGTCGTCATAGTTCTCTTCATCTTCGGAAAGTGTTACTACGTTGCATCTGTATGCAGTCTCGTCGTCCTTCATTTTTATTCCCATACTGACGGCTTCAAGAGGAGAGCGTCCCTTGGAGTAGACCTTTGGGTCATAGGAGAGCACCGCAAGGTTTGCTGTGTCGGATTCGGGGACCATACCCTCGGGTACGTTGGATACCGTACCGCAAACAGACTTTGCGGCAAGTGCATCCATTGTGGTTTTTTTCGCTACGTCCATAGGAGTTTTGTTTCCAAGCTCGGCTATTTTTCTGTCAGCCATTCCGTCGGGGATAAGTACCAGGTATTTCATTTATTTTCGACCTCTTTTTTATAAAAATGGTTGTTTTTAACCTATATTATATAATTATATCATAAAAGTTATTTATATACAAGAATAATTACAGTATTTTTACAATTTCTTTTATGTTTTTTACTACGGTAACACCGCATTTTTTAAGTGTTTCTTTCGGCATATGACCGCCCTCGACGAGAATACAGTCTGCGCCGATGGCTTTTGCCACCTCAAAGTCGTGCTCGGTATCACCTATAAGCACCGCGCGCTCGGGGCAAACCCGTTTCATCCATTTACGGCCCAATTCGACCTTACTGTGTGCGTATATATTGTCGAGTCCAAGCACCTCACAAAAATACTTGCGTATACCAAGCGAGGATAACTGTTCTTCAAGCATATCCTTTTCGGTAGCCGAGAGAATAAGCTGCGGTATGCCGAGCGCCTTTATCTCGGAAAGAACATCGGTAACTCCGTCATAAAGCCGGGCATCCTTTACGTGATGAAGATAGAGCGCTACCCATTCGTGCGCGACTTTCTCATAAGGCTCTGCGTCAAAGTCGAAACCGAGGCGCTTGTAATACTCGATTATCGGGAATCCGAAGACTTTATGATATTCTTCAATGCCTTCAAGTGTTTTCAGCCCTCTTGCCGAGAGCAGGGTGTTTACGCTTACGATACCCGTACCGACATCGTCGAGCAGAGTGCCGTTGAAATCCCATAATATATGCGTGTATCTCATTTTGTACGTCCTTTTTGAAAATATAACTTATTCTATCACACAACAATGAATAATGCAAACAAAATTGACAAAAAAGGGCTTTTATGATATAATAAACGCAGCATTAAGCGATAGCAGACTGTTTCGGTGATATAGGCTGCGTTGAGAGCTTTGCTCGACCGCTGAACACGGTCGGTTTTGCAAAAGCAAAACGCCGCAAATCTCCATTCGTCAAAGCGATTATGATGTAATAGAGCGCAATAATAAACGGAGGATCTTCTTATGCTCGAGCAAAAACATATTGATATAATCTGCAAAGCTCTCGGCATTACCGAGGCGCAGATCGAAAATATAAAGGTAAACCACGGCGGATACAGTAATATGACCTACGTCGTGAGCATTGCCGACGGAAATAAATATCTTTACCGTATCCCGGGGCCTCGCACTGAGATAATGTGTGACAGATACGCCGAATGCGAGACACATAAGCTGCTCGCTCCCTATAAGTTTACGCAGGAGATCAAATATTTCGATCCCGAAACGGGAATTATGCTTTGTTATTATTATCCCGTGGCAAGACCCGCCGATAAGAATAACAAAGACGATTGGAAGACGAGCGCCGATATGCTCAGAATGTTCCACAATTTGCCTATTAAGCTTGCGCTCACTCTCTCCAACTTTGACCGTATCGAGCGAAATGAAAAGCTCTATGGAGAGTGCGGCGGAAGATTTGCCGACGAGTATTATCTGTTTATGAAAGAGAAGTACCCGCTGCTTCGCGCCGAATATGACAAATACCCGGTCGAACCCGTTCCTTCTACTGGAGATTTTACCCCCGGAAATATTCTTTTTGTCGAGGGGGGAAAGGTCGTAATGATCGATCTTGAATACACCGCGAACGCCGATCCTTATACCGATATCTCCATATTTGTACACGATATGAGAATGTCGTATGAGGATGCGCTGGAGTTTTTTGAGATGTATCTTGAAAAAACACCGACACGCGAAGAAAAATTCAGGTTTTTGGCACAATGTGCCTTTACCGGTCTTCGCTGGTACACTTGGGCGAACTGCAAGATGATCCTCGGCGGTGCCGCCGAATTCTACGAGGATTTTGCCGAATTCTCACTTGACTACGCACACAAATATTTTAAGTTTGCAATGGAATATGTAAAATAAAAAAATATCACGCTCGGTACTCGAGCGTGATATTTTTTTATTTTGTCAATACTGTTTCAAATTCAGCAAATGCCGCATCGGTATCCGCATCGGAAAGAAATGCGTATATAACATAGTTGCCTATGCTTTTTGTTTTGCCGTTCTTTATCTTGGGAAGTTCTGTGGGAAGGTATCCCATATCGGCGTCAACTCTGAACTCGATGTATTCTTCGATCATCTTGACTATGTCAGCGGTGTCGGCTTCATTTTCAACTTTGAAAATGCCGTATTCATCGAACAAAGTGCCCGAAGAGCTGATCTTTATAGTGTATTCGGTAACAAGAGCACTGTATTCGGAATTGAAATAGTCGAGCTGTGCTTCGTCGACCGCGATCAGAACGTCAGCATTCGATAATTTTGTGTCTATTGCTGCGGCAATATCGGATATAGCAACATCATTATTATAGGTTGTGCTGTTACAGGAGACGGCGCAGAATAACATAATGGCCGAAATAATCAACACAAGAGATCTTTTCATTTTTAATTACCGTCCTTTTTTATTTTGTGAATCCGTGTGTGCGGATATATTGAAGCTCGGTCAAAAGACCTGTTTCATTGAGGTGAAGCGCACCGTCGTTGCAGTATTTTTCGATAAGACAGCCCTCGGCATCCTGAAGAACGATAGTGGTGTTAAGGAATTTTAATCCGTGTTTTTCAGCGACGAAAAGTATCCACTCGTTTGCCGCGCGTATCTGGTCGTTGGTTATCTTTGTATATGACTTTGTTACGGGGAAAATAGATTGCAGTATTATCTCGGTATCGGGGCTTGCTTCCTTTATTCCGGCTATGAGCTTGGAGTAGTTGTTCTTGAATTGCTCTTCGGTCGAGAAGCGAATGCCGTTTACGCCGAGAGTAATGATCATCATCTCGGGTTTTTTGTCTTTTACAGCCTCGACTATGGTCACTTCTTTTGCCATATCGGGGTAGTAGATCTTTCTGCTCATTATGGAGTTATCAAGAGTGAGTGAGCCGCTTGCTCCCGTCCAGACCTGCTTGGTGTTTTCACCGTCGGCAAGCACCTTATACGCACGAAGTCCGTTTGTCGTGGAGTCTCCGAGGAAGATTATCTTGTTGATATATTCCTGCCCCATATCATCGGTCTCTTTAAGAGTGGCGGTACTGTTGTTGAATTTATCCCAATCCACAACACTGTTAGGAACAGAAGGGTCTATATTCGGTGATGTTGTTGTTTCGGGCGCGGGGGTGCTTTCGGGCGCCTTTGTGGTCTCCTGCGGCTTGGTCGTTTCGGGAGTATTTGTTGTTTCGGGCGATCTTGTCGTATCTTCAGGCGGTTCTGTTGTATTTTGTGCTTCGGTCGTTTCATCGGGGATGACAGGCGGTTCTTCTCCGTTCGAGGTGATCCCGATGACAACGAGCACGAGGACAAATACCAAAAGTGCGATCGCTGTGAATATTACAAGTCTTGTAAAAAAGACATTGAAATTATCTTGATTATTCTTTTTCATTTGAACACCGGCTTTCAAAAATCATTCTTCAAAATCAAACTGAGCATCGTATTTTTCTTTGTCTCTCTTTGCTCTCAGACGTGTATATCCGATTATGAGAAGCGCGAGTGCAATAATAACATATATTATTGCGAAAAGCGCCATTATTACAAGTGTTCCCGATTCTTTTTCGGAAAAACCGCCGAGTTTGATGAATATACCGTAAAAACACACCGCACTTCCTATGAAGTGAAGGAGTACGCGCAATGAGATATGCATTGCCTTTATCTTCAAGACTTCGTTTAAGCAAGAAAGAATAAGGGAAAAAGCGAAAAATCCCAAAAGGGCTTGCAATGTTGTCGCAAGCTTTCCGTCGGAGAGCCACGTGCCGAGTCCGCACATTATAAATGTGATCGCGGTAAATATTGCACAAGCGTCGAGAATGATCGCTTTTATCTTGTTTAAGGCTTTCATTTTAAACCTCCGGATACTTATCTACGTCGGTAGGATCGCGTGTCGCATCCGAAGGGATGGGATCAAGCTTGAGCTTTGCCCAAAGCTCGGGATCCTCTTCTCCTTGGATCGTGTATACGTAAGAGTAAGGAGCTACGTATGTATATATCCACTTTGCATCCGCTGTCGTGAGTCTGATACAACCGTCGGAGGCGGGTGTGCCGAGCTTGTTCCATTCGTCTGCCTTGAGCTTTTCACTTGACATTCCGGCATACGGAGAGGAATGGAAGAGGTAGGACGACCACGAGTATGTCTCGGTTCCGTTTTCCTCGGATATATTCCATATTCTTGTCATAAATTGTCCGGTTACGCCGCCGTTAAGCCACTGCATACGGTAGTTAGAGTATTGTTTAATATCTTCGCTGAGGATTATCCATTTCTGCTCGGGAGTCTCGTGGCCTTCGCGTCCGGTAGAGCAGAGCATTGCTTTTACAAGCTCACCCTTTTCACCGGTTTCGGTCAGGTCGTATATGTACACGATCTGTGCCGCAAGAGATACCTCAATGTGGTATTTCTGATATTTGTATTCGACAGGCGCGGCGGGGTCGAAAACAGGCTCTGCCGTGGTTTCGGGAGCGGGAGTGGTTTCCGGCGCCGATGTCGTTTGCTCGGGTGCGGCTGTCGTTTCCGGAGCTGATGTAGTATCATTATCGGGCAGGTCATAGGACGGTTTTCTTGTAACGCATCCCACAAGAAGCGTAAGACACATAACGCAAGCGGATATTGCTGCAATGTAACGTTTCAACATAATTCTATACATAATTTTGCCATACGGCAAAATCTTCCTTTCTTAGTATTTTATTTATATATTATTATACATTATCGGCAGAGAATAAGCAAGTACAAATTGTAAATTAGACATTAAAACTTGACAAACGACAAAAAGTTCTATATAATGTAATAGTTAAATCGTTATAAGAGGCGCTTTCGAGGTAATACAAGAGTGCGTTTTTGCATAATGATTATAAGAAAAAAGCGAAAGAACCCAATGAGTTAACGATATTTGGAGGAGAACAACTATGTTTGAAAAGGTAAAGGATTTACTTGTAGAGGAGCTTCAAGTGGAGCCCGCTGACGTTACTATGGAAGCGGAGCTTGTCGGAGACCTCGGCATCAATTCTCTTGAACTTGCAGATCTCGTATTGCTTTGCGAAGAAAAATTCGGCGTTGAGATAGACGACGAGGATATCCACAAGTTTGCTACCGTCGGCGATGTTGTAAATTATCTCGGCGAAAAGGCAGACTGATCATCAAACATAAAACAAGGCTCGGACCGTTGTGGTCTGAGCCTGTTTTTTATATTCCCGTTTCGGAGAGCATATTTGATTTTTGGGTTGCATAGGTGTATGCGTTTTCAAAATCTTTGAGCTCGCGGCAACACACCTCAAGATCTGAATATAGCATATAAAGCACTGCTTTTCCGAGCTTGTCTGATTCTTTGCTTTCGGTGAGTGCATACAGGATGTCATATGCAGATGCATAGTTTTCTTTTTGCATCTCGAGCTTTGCTTTGATATGCTTGGCAAATGGGCTGACCGAAAAAGGAGCAAACGAAATAAGCTTGTTTGCCTCTTCAAAGTTCTTTTCATCTGCATACTTTCTTGCCTTTATATAGGTGTACATATCGGAGCATACGGTAAAAGCAGCGTCACTTTCATACTCTTCCTTTGTCTCAAAACGCAACGCAGGCGAGAGCAAACCGATAAACTCAAGATATACGTAACAGGATGCGCATATCCAGGAGACATTGTATACCGTTTTTTCGGCGTAATGAAGAGAAGTGTTGAATGCCTTGTGCGCAGATATGAGTTTTCCTTGACTGAAATGCTCTTTACCCGTTCTGAAATAGCATTCGCAGAGAATAAGATCGATCTCATCGTCTGTCTCGGTCAGGGCACTACCGCATATCTCTAAGCATTTTTTATAATCGCCTTCGCGGTAGGCTTTTTTTATGGCTTCTATCGAAAGCATCTTTTTGTATACAAAATCATTTTCAGGCTCGGACAGAAAATATCCCGCGGGCATCTCAAGCTTTTCTGCGATATAGATTATCGTGCCGACCGAGGGTGTGGCAGAGCCGTTTTCGATCTGACTGAGCATATTCCTTGTTATCTTGTCACCTGCAAGCTCTGCCTGTGTCATGTTTTTTGACACTCTTATCTGTTTTATCTTTTTTCCGAGCTCCATCAGCTTCTGTCCTCTGCGCAAAAAATATTCTTTCCGTAGGTGTCGATGCCCACGATGAGAGGAAAGTCGAAGAACTCCATTCTCTTCACCGATTCGCATCCGAGCTCTTCAAATGCGATCACCTCACATTCGGTAATGCATTTTGATGCAAGCGCGCCTGCTCCGCCGATAGCGCAAAGATAGACGGCACCGTGCTTTTTCATCGCGTCAATGACCGCGTCGTTTCTGCCTCCCTTGCCTATCATCACGGCAAGTCCTTTTTCAATAAAGAGGGGTGCGTATGGATCCATTCGTGACGAAGTCGTAGGGCCGCAGGAACCGACTGCAAGAGAATCCTTTGCGGGGGTGGGACCCGCGTAATATATGGCTGCTCCGTCAAGTTCAAAGGGAAGGGGGGCGCCCTCATCAATGAGGGCTTTTATTTTTTTGTGAGCCGCATCGCGCGCGGTGTATACCGTTCCCGAAAGGAGCACTTCGTCGCCGCAGTGCAGCTCGGGCAGGTATTTTTCTATTTCAGATGTGTTTATTCGTATCATTTTAAATGCTCCGTTTGGTCTTATCGCCGTCAAGGTCTATGTATGGATTGATGGTCCGTGAGAGATTGCCAAAAGAATTGATCTCGGAGCTTATGTTTTGGGAAAGAGAGGAATGTGTGGCTTTTATTCTTTCGTTCATCTCTCTGTTTTTGCCCGAGAATTCGGCGAGCAGACGGTTTACTTCGCCCTGAAGGGCATTCATATATGCCGTTGCTTCCTTGTAGCATTCGTCCACGCTGTCGCGCATATCGAAAGTTATCGATCTCAGCGCTTTCTCCGAGGTTTCGGATATGTTTGCTTTTGCAGAACAGATCATTTCTGCCGCTTCTTTTTTTGCATTTTCGATGATATCATCGGCGTTCTTTTTAGCGTCGATGAGCACGTCGCCTATCTGTGAGCTCATTTTGTCATAGAGCTCAGCCTTCTCGGCGAAATTTTCTGCGGGCGGCGTTTCGGGCTCGCGCTCCAAGAGGTTTTTTATCTGCTCCTTGAGTTCATCTATTTTTTCGTACTGCGCCGATATTATGTTGTTTTGTTCTTCAAGATTTCCGTTTGCTTCTGCCAGAGCCTTTTCGGCTTCTTCAAGTCTGATCTTTATAGCCTCGGCATCCTTTTTTGCGTTGACTGCCTTTTTGTCGGCTTCTTCAAGCTCTGCGTTTATTTTTACGATGTACGAATTTACATCGCTTTTGTTGAACCCGTTTACCGAAGTGCGGAACAGAACACTGTCCTTTTGTGACATAGTGCTTACCTCCGAAAATGTATATATAGATATATCGTAACATAATTTTCTTGTTTTATCAATGATTTTATAAAAAAACCGGTTGCACTTTTGTAAAATTTGGGTTATAATATGATAGTTACTATCAAAATCGGAGGGCGTATATGGAACGTAAGACCTATAACACCAAGCAGAAACGCGAACTTCTTGATTTCTTTGCCTCAAATCCTCATAGTTCTTTTTCTTCCGCAGATATAATTTCTGCGCCCGAGCTGAATATAGGAGAGGCTACCGTATATAGGCTTCTTTCAAAGTTGACCGAGGAAGGAAAGCTTAATAAAATGATATCCAACAGAGCGGACGGCGCCAGATATCAGTTTCACCCTCACGATTCGTGTGACGGGCATTTTCATCTTCGCTGTACGAAATGCGGTGAGCTCGTTTGCACTGAATGCTCATTTATGGCGGATATGGGGAAACATCTCGGTGCCGATCACGGTTTTACGATAGATCCGAAAAAAACGGTCATTTACGGAATATGCAGAGAGTGTAAGGGTGAATGAGATGAAAAAAATAACAGCGGTACTTATTCTTTTTGCACTTATCTTCTCAACTTTTTGCTCGTGTGCTGCAAATAATGATGATGGTAAGATAAATATCATTGCAACTGTTTTTCCCGCATACGATCTCGCACGTGCGGTAGGCGGAGATGCGGCAAACGTAAAAATGCTTCTGCCTGCAGGTGCTGAGAGCCACACATATGAACCCTCGGCAAAGGATATTATCGATATCGCCAACTGCGATCTTTTCATATACACGGGCGGTGAGTCGGATGAATGGGTCGACGGAATACTCTCCTCGTTGGACAAGCCCGTAAGGACTCTTAAGATGATAGAGTGTGTCGAAGCGGAGCACGAAATGATAACACAGGGAATGCAACACGAACACGATGAACATTCCCACGGAGAAGAAAAATATGACGAGCACGTTTGGACTTCTCCCAAAAACGCGGTGAAGATATGCGAGGCTATTCTTATTGAGCTCTGTGATGTTTCTATTGATAACGCCGAGGTATACAAAGCAAACTTTTTGTCATATACATCTCAGATAAAAGAGCTTGACGCGGAATTCGAGGAGTTTTTTGAAGAAACGGAAAATAAGACGCTTATCTTCGGTGACAGATTCCCGTTTCAGTATTTTGCCGGTGCGTACGGACTTGATTATTTTGCCGCATTCCCGGGATGCAGTGCCGATACCGAGCCGAGTATGGCGACCGTCGCATTTCTTATCGATAAAGTGAAAAGCGAGAATATAGGTACTGTTTTTTATATAGAATTTTCAAATCAAAATATAGCAAATGCAATAGCCGAGGCGACGGGTGCCGATACGGCACTGCTTCATTCCTGCCACAATGTTTCGAGCGAGGAACTTGCGGCGGGCGTGACTTATGTTTCGCTTATGCGAAAAAATCTTGAAACCCTGAAAGGAACAGATTGATGCCCCTTATAGAATGTAAAAATGTGAGTCTGTCTTATGACAACCGAATAGTACTCTCGGATCTGTCATTTTCTGTCGGCACGGGTGATTATCTCTGCATCGTCGGTGACAACGGATCGGGCAAAAGCACGCTTATCAAAGCGATCCTGTCTCTCAAGGGTGTAAACGGCGGTAAGATAGAACTCGGTGACGGATTGAAAAGAACGGAGATAGGATACCTTCCTCAGCAAAGGGAGACTCAGAAGGACTTTCCCACAAGTGTTTTTGAGGTCGTGCTCTCAGGATGCCTTAACTCAAGAGGACTGCGTCCGTTTTATTCCAAGGCGGAACGTGAAAGGGCAGAGGCAAATATGGAAAAGCTCGGAATCGCAGATCTGAAGAAAAGCTCATATCGCGAGCTCTCGGGCGGTCAACAGCAAAGAGTGCTGCTTGCCAGAGCTCTTTGCGCTACCAAAAAGATAATACTGCTCGATGAACCCGTGTCGGGACTCGATCCCGCCGTCACTCACGAGCTTTACGCTCAGATAAAAAAGATAAACGAAGAGGGGATCACCGTCATTATGGTCTCGCACGACCTTGAGGGCGCGGTGAAGTATTCTTCGCACATCCTTCATCTGCATAACCGTCCGCTCTTCTTTGGCAGAACAGAGGACTATTTTGCAAGTGAGGTCGGAAAGAGATTTTTGGGAGGTGGCGCGGATGCTTGATACGCTCCTTGAAATGTTTTCGTATCCTTTTGTTACAAGGGCGGTAATAGTCGGTGTGCTCGTTGCACTCTGTGCATCTTTGCTCGGAGTCAGCCTTGTGCTCAAACGATACTCAATGATAGGCGATGGACTTTCGCACATCGGCTTCGGGGCGCTCGCTATTGCCACCGCAATGAACTGGGCTCCGCTTGCCGTATCTGTCCCGATAGTTGTTGCCGCGGCGTTTTTGCTTTTGCGGCTCAGTGAAAACAGTAAAATAAAGGGGGATGCCGCCATCGCGCTCATCTCCTGCGGCTCGCTTGCACTCGGCGTTATGATAATATCCTTTTCGGGCGCAAATAATGTCGATATCACAAACTATATGTTCGGTTCGATACTTGCGGTAAGCGAAGCAGATATGCTTCTCTCGGTCGTGCTCTCGGTGTTTGTTGTTGTGATATATGTGTTCTTCTATGCAAAGATATTCGCAATCACATTTGACGAAAACTTCGCAAAGGCGACCGGCGTGCGCGTAGAGTTTTCCAATATGCTGATCGCACTTCTTACTGCCGTTACGATAGTCATCGGAATGAGACTTGTCGGATCTATGCTTATCTCGGCGCTCATAATCTTTCCGCCGCTCTCGTCAATGAGAGTCTTCAAGAGCTTTCGCTCGGTCGTCATTTCATCCGCTATTCTCTCCGTCGTGTGCTTTGTGATCGGTATTGCCGCATCGTATATGCTCTCGACACCTGCGGGCGCGAGTGTGGTGTGCGTGAACATCATCGCGTATATCCTGTGTATGATAGCAGGGAAGATAAAAAGATAAAAATAAAAGCGAATGGATATTTCCATTCGCTTTTTGCTTATTCTTGAAAATCCGCCTCTGTTGCTTCTTCGTCGCGGGGTATCTCAAACTTGAGCTTGTATTTGAGCTCGCTCTCATCATAAGATACAGTCTCGTTGTCCTCAAGCTCGAAGCTTACGATCTTGTTCGTGTCACCGACCTCGTCATCATCGAAAAATTCAAAATTCTTGTCCTCTCTGAAGATGCCGCGGCAGGGACTGAGCTTATTCTCGTCGTCGAGATGCGAGAGGATGAGCGCGGCACCTACACCGCCTTCAAGAGCGGCTATGGCAAGGAGTGCTTTGCCTATATTCTTTTTCTTTATGCAGAGTACTATGAAGGTCACAACGAGTGTTACCGCACTTGCTACAAGGGATATACCGATGTAAAGCTTTGATCTTTTCAACATAGTCTACCGCCTTTCGTTAATTTTCTTTTGCGTTCTGCTTGAGATATGCGTTTATAAATCCGTCGATCTCACCGTCCATTACAGCGGTGATGTTTCCGTCTTCATATCCTGTACGTGTGTCCTTTGCAAGTGTGTAGGGCATAAATACATATGAACGGATCTGCGAGCCCCACTCGATGTTCGTCTTGTTGCCTTGGATCTCTTCTATAGTGTCAAGACGCTCACGCAGTTTGATCTCCATAAGCTTTGCTTTAAGCATCTTCATCGCTGTTTCCTTGTTCTGGAGCTGAGAACGTTCGGTCTGGCATCCTACAACGATTCCCGTAGGCTTGTGTACGATACGGATAGCAGAGTCTGTCTTGTTGACGTGCTGACCGCCTGCGCCGCTCGATCTGTGCGCAGTTACCTCGATGTCGGCTTCATTTATCTCGACCTTGTCTACATTTTCAAACTCAGGCATAACCTCGATGGATGCAAAGGAGGTCTGGCGTCTGCCTGCCGCGTCAAAAGGAGATACGCGGACAAGACGGTGAACGCCGTTCTCGCTCTTAAGATAACCGTATGCGTTTATACCCTCAACGGTCACTGTCGCGGATTTGATACCCGCCGCGTCGCCGTCAAGCCAGTCGATAAGCTTGCATTTGTAATTGTGACGCTCCGCCCAACGCACTATCATACGGTAGAGCATCTGCGCCCAGTCCTGGGCCTCTGTTCCGCCGGCACCCGGGTGGAATGAAACAATGGCGTTGTTTCTGTCGTACTCGCCCGAAAGCAGTATCTCGATGCGCTGCTTTTCTTCTTCGGCACGGATAGCCGCAAGCTCACCCTCGACCTCTTCGATATATCCCTCTTCGTTTTCTTCGATCGCCATCTCCGCAAGTGTGATCGCGTCCTCAAGTCTTGCCTCAAGATTTTCATATGCTTCTATCTTATCCTTGAGCTGTTTTACGGTTTGGAGTATCTTACTCGAATTTTCGGCATCGTTCCAGAAATTCGGATCCAGAGTCTTTTCATCGAGCTCTGCCGCTTTTGTTCTGAGCTCGTCGATGCGAAGTGCCGAGCCAAGCTCCTTTATATCGTCGCGCAATCCAACAAGCGCGTATTTTGCTTCTTCAAGTGCTATTATCACGTGAGTTACCCCCATAAATATGGCATTATAATAACATATTATACCACAAAACCCACTGTCTTTGCAAGAGTTAAACAAAAATATTGCCAAAAACATATACTTTATGTGGAGGTGAGCGTTGTGAACGAAGAAAAAATGCTCCATATGCTGGAGTATTCATCGTCGGCTTATTTAGATGATCAGACGGCATATCCGTGCGATGTGATGCACACTATAGACGACGAAGAAAGCGGCGTTCAGTGTTACATAAGGATAAAGGGAAAGAGTGCGACAATAACCTTTCGCGGTACTAACTCGTCGGTCGACAGGTATAAGAATCTGATGTTTTGCAGAAAATGTAATCCTTACGAGAACGTTAATCCCAAGATATGTGTTCATTCCGGATTTCTGTCGGCTTACAAAAATGAAAATGTGCGGGAGCGCATACATTCTATTGTGGAAAAAGGGGCAGAGCACGTAACACTCACAGGGCATTCACTCGGCGCGGCAATGGCGGTACTGTGCGCACTTGATCTGCAGTACAATTTTCCGAAAATAGATTATGAGGTATATCTGTACGGCTGTCCGCGCGTCGGAAATGCCGCGTTTAAGCGTTCATATAACAAGCGCCTTATAAAAACGGTGCGTGTCGAGAACGGTAACGACATCGTGTGCAAGGTTCCGCCTGCGCTCTTCGGATACCGCCACGTAGGCTCTTGTTTTCATATAGGGAAAAGCAAAAAGCCGTTTGCCGTTTCTTTTCTTGCACATTATCCTAACGACTATTATGAAAAAATGCTTGCGACTTTGTTTTCGCATAGATGTTGACAATCGGGTAAAAATAATCTATAATTATAAAGTAAATGAAATTTTTGAAAGGAATATGAAAATGCAGGTAACAAAGGATTCTATCATCGGTGACGTTCTTGATTTTGATACAGGAACAGCAAAGTTCTTTTTTGAGATCGGTATGCATTGCCTCGGATGCCCCTCCGCTCGCGGCGAGAGCATTGAGCAGGCTTGTGCCGTTCACGGAACAGACTGCGACCAGCTTGTAAAGAATATCAACGAATATCTCGCAAGCAAATAAGTTATAACAATAAACAAACGGCCTGTTTGCGATAAGTAAACGGGCTTTTTGCATAGGTGGCATAATGAAAACAGAAAAATTCAAGCTTGATGCAAGACTCGGGTGCGCCGCCTCGTTCGTAAGAGCGGGTGCGGTCGTAGCCGATATCGGTACAGACCACGCATATCTTCCTATCCACCTTATAAAAGAGGGGGTGGCCGTGCGCGCCGTTGCCGCCGATATAAATGCAGGGCCGCTCGAGAATGCACGTGTTAATATAGAAGAATCGGGACTCTCGGATAAGATCTCGCTCTCGCTTACAGACGGACTTTGGGGAATAGAAAAATATGCACCGACCGATATACTTATCTGCGGTATGGGCGGTGAGCTTATCGAGAAGATAATCTCTGAAGCTCCTTTTACTAAGGACAAAAATATACGCTTGATACTTCAGCCGATGAGCCGCCAGGAGATATTGAGAGAATATCTTTTGAGGACGGGCTACAATATCGTCTGCGAGGAACTGTCATACGATGACGGACGTGTTTATGTGTGCATTTGTGCAGAATACGACGGCATCCGTCGTGAATATTCCGATACAGAGCTGCTTCTCGGCAGACACAATATCGAGGCAAGAAACGAACTTTTTTGCGCACTTGTTGATACAAAGATCGCAGCGTTTGAGAAAAAGCGGGCGGGAATGAAAACCGCGGGGCTTGACACCTTGGAAGAGGATAAAATGCTGTACGAGCTGGGTAAATTAAAAGGAGAATAAAATGAACGTAAAAGAACTGTATACATACTTTGATTCACTCTTTCCCGCTGAACTGTCCTGCCATTGGGACAACGACGGACTTATGTGCGCAAGTGATCTTTCAAGAGAAGTAAAGAAGGTACTCGTTACGCTTGATGTGAGCGAGGCGGCGGTCGAATACGCACTTTCAAACTCGTTTGACGCGATCATATCTCACCACCCGCTGATATTCAGACCCATAAAGAACATTCACGAGGACAATGCAAAAAAGCTCATAGCACTTATCAAAAACGATGTTGCCGTTATGTCCTTTCACACCCGTCTTGATGCGGTCTGCGGGGGTGTGAACGATAGATTTGCAGCCTTGCTCGGACTTATCGACACGTGCGCTTTCGGTCCCGACGGCGAGATGATGGGCAGAGTTGGGATGCTTGAGAATGAAATGGCACTGCAGGATTTTGCAGAAAAGGTCAAAGCCGCGCTCTCGTGCGAAAAAATACTTGTCGCAGATGCCGGACGGCCCGTGAAAAAAGTGGCTATACTCGGCGGTGACGGCAAGGATTTTGTCGCATCGGCGCTCTCGTGCGGCGCCGACACATATATTACGGGCAGAATGAGCTATAACATTATGGTCGAGGCAAGGGAAATGTGTATCAACCTTGTGGAGGCGGGACATTTTTACACCGAGGATCACATCTGCGAATACATCCGTGAGAAGATATCCGAGCTCGATGCGGGAATATATACCGAACATTTTTGCTCAAATGAAATAAAGATCATCTAAAATAAAGCCAAAAGCTCTGACATATGTTCAGGGCTTTTTTATTTTGCAGTAATACTTGAAAGACAAGCACAATATAATTTAATATCCGAAGGGAGGGGTCGTGTGAAGGTCATCACAAAAACGCTGAGTCCTATGTGGGAAGCGCTCGAGCTCCTTCCCCCAAAAGTAAGGTATGAGGTGCAACGCTTTGCGGACGCCAGGCCCGAGCTTGAGGAAAGAATAACCGAGATACGTCTTCGCCGTGCGGGGCGTGTATCGGTTACCGTTGACAGGGACAACGTGACTCTCCCTGTTTCTCTTACTAAAGATGAGATAGAGCTAACGCTGAAAAATCTCTGCGACGGATCTGTATATGCGCACAGTGACACCATAAACAACGGATACATAAGCTTAAAAAACGGCACCCGCGTCGGAGTAGTAGGCAGAGCCGTATGCAGCGCTGAAAGAATAGACGGCGTATGCGATATCAGCGCTCTCAATATAAGGATACCGCGCGATATATACGGCCTTGGTGCACCGATCTTCGAAGAGATCAAAAAACGGGATTTTTTGTGCGGGGTTCTTATATATTCCGCACCCGGTGTGGGAAAAACAACACTTCTTCGGTCACTCATATATGAGCTATCAAAAACAAAAAGAGTCGCCGTGATCGATACGCGCGAAGAGCTCGATATTCCGTCCGAGAGGAGCAGAGCGCTTGTTGATGTGCTTTCGGGATATCCCAAAGCCAAGGGGATAGAGATAGCAACGCGCACCCTTTCACCGCAGTATATCGTCTGTGATGAGATAGGAGCCGATGAGGCAAAAACGGTACTTGCTTCACACAGCGGAGGTGTCCCGCTGATCGCGACCGCGCACGCGTTAAGCTGCGAAGCGCTTGTCAGACGTGAGGGGATAAAAAGCTTGTATGAAGCCGGCATTTTTGATATCTTTGCGGGTATCACAAGAAAAAACGGCGCGCACGATTATATCTACGATATAAAATATTCGGGAGATACATTATGATCTACGTGAAGATCATCGGCTCGCTGTTCGTCGTTTTGAGCTTTGTGTACGCGGGATATCTGTTCAGCATATATGAATCGTTGGCTTTAAAAGAAGGCGAGGCGTTCCTTAATCTTATGCGTCATATCCGTTCCCGTATATCGTGTTATAAAACTCCTCTGTCAGAGATAATTGCAGCATACAGCAACAGAGAGCTCGAAGAGTGCGGTTTTCTTAGGAGCTTTGATATGTCGTGGAACGGTGCCCTCGCCGCCGCAGATAAGCTGCATATCGACAATACCGCAAGAAAACTTCTTGAGAGCTTCGGAGAAGAGATCGGCGGCTCGTATAAGGACGAGCAGGTGATCTGCTGTGACTACTATATCGAAAAGCTTGAGGCGCATTTGGCATCACTTCGCGAAGAGCTTGCAAAAAAGCAAAAGCTTATCAGATCATTTGCACTCATACTCGGAATACTTATTGTAATAATTTTAATATAAAAGGTGAATTGAATGGACGTTAGTTTGATCTTGAAGATAGCGGGAGTGGGGATACTTGTCTCTGTAGCCTCGCAGATACTCTCAAAAGCGGGACGCGAGGAACAGGCTATGTTCGTGACCATCGCGGGGATCGTGATAGTGCTCCTTTTTCTTGTGGGCGAGATAGAACGGCTCTTTAATACCGTGAAAAATCTTTTCGGGATATAATGGACAGCATCAAAATATGTATGATCGGGCTTGTGTGCGTTTTTCTGTCTTTACTTTTAAAAGAGATGAAAAGCGGATTTGCGGCAGCTGTTAAGATAGCGTGTTCGGTATTCGTGATAGTATGTGCCGTCTCGATACTCTCACCCGCAGTGGAGTTTGCGAAAAATACAGTGGATAACAGTACGCTCTCTTCGTATGCTTCAATACTTTTCAAGGCACTCGGGATAGCACTCGTGTCCCAGATAAGCGCCGATATATGCAGAGATTGCGCCGAGGGGGCGCTCGCGTCGAACATTGAACTTGTGGGGAAGGCGGAGATAATCCTTCTTTGTCTTCCGATAATAAAGGAAATAATAGATCTTGCGGGGGATATTATGGGGTGAAGCTCAAAAAAACAGGAAGGTTTATTGCCTGTGTTTGCGTTTTTTTATGGATATTCTCGCTTTCTGTCTTTGCTTCGGAATACAGTGCCGAAGAATTGCGTGAGTACATACCCGAGGATATTTTGGAAATACTTCCCGAGGATATCTTTTCTTCGGACAGCGAAAAAAGCGCGTCGGCAGTAGCAGAGATATCAGGTTTTTCTTTTGTGTTGAATTATATTTTGCGCGCCTTTTCGATGTCCTTGCCGTCTGCACTTTCGCTTTTTTTTACGGTACTCGGACTTGTTATACTCTGCTCTGTGGTAAAACTTTTGGGGGCGCATATAAAAAGCGCGTCGGTGCTCTCGGCTTTTGAGATGTGCACGTTGCTTTCTTTGGCAGCTCTTGTCTGGGAGACACAATACATTCTTATTGCCGCTGCAAAGGAATACTTGTCGGCATTGGGCACCCTTGTCGGTG
>CAYZHW010000010.1:0-24489 GCA_964478105.1 uncultured Lachnospiraceae bacterium
GTGGGACTTATCGATCATCGCCTCGGGATCGATCATATTTGCATAGAGCTTGCGGCAGATCAAGACTGTCTTTGCCTCATCGAAGTAGGGCACGCCGTCATCTTTGGCAACCGTGAGTCCTGCGGCGCCTATCTTGTCCATATCCCTGCCCGACTTTCTTCCGCAGAGTGTGAGAGAATCGCGATATTTTTCGTCAAAGAAAGAGAGCGACATTTTCTCGGCTTCTTCGGTAAACTCATATGTATAACGCTGAGGGCGGATGAAAGTGAACGCCACCGGGGTGTTCCAGAGCACGCCCGCGCCGCCCCAGCTTGCGGTCATAGTATTGACGCTTCCGTCGTCCTTTGCTGCGGTGATAAGCATCCAATCCTTGCCTATCATCTTAAAAATATTCTCACCTATCTCGTAGGGTGAAATTTCCTTAAAATCGTTCATCAGTGCCAATTCCTTTCAAAATATTTTTTCAGTCTCGGAGTTTTGTCAAAAACAAGTGCGATCAGCACGTAGATAAGAGTGCTCGCCGCCCATTGACCGAGATTGCCGGGGACCGACGCTATCGGTGCGCCGAAACTGCCCGTTAAAATTACCTCATAGAGATAATATCCGCCGATGCAAAAGAGCGCAGAGAGCGCGAGCGCGGCAAGATTCCTTGCGCAGAGCATCTTCTTGCCCTTGCGGGTAAATACTGCCGCAGAGAGCATTTTTATAATAAATGTCGCGGGTATGTAGAGCGGATAAAACATAAGATCGGCAAGCGACGCACCTACCGCAGACGCGATGAGCGCAAGCGGCGCGGGAAGCACCGACGCGCAAATAAATATGAATGCGTCACCGAGGTGTGCGTATCCGTATGGGAGCGGGATCTGCATATACGCCGTCGCCACAAATATGATCGCGGCAAAGAGCGCCGCCGTGCAAAATTGCTTTAATGTGTATTTATCTTTCATTCTTCTCTACCCCTATAAGTGAGCTAAGGCAGGCCTCAAGCGCGACGCCGTCACGCTCGGGGGTGTCAAAGCGGCTCGAATATTCAATAACATCGTGTATGTACGCCGACGCAAATCGGCAGGCCGATTCAAAATCCTCTCCCGAGAGGAGCTTCCCGAGCAGAACGGACGCAAACAGGTCGCCCGTGCCGGGATAATTCTTGTTTATTCTCGGCTGCATACAGAAGAAGGGCAGATCGCTTTTCTCAAGGTCTATTCCGGCGGTCACTACGTTATCTCCGTCTCCGTTCGATGCGAGATGCACGCCCGTAAGCGCGATCTTTTTTGCGCCCAAAGTGCCAAGCGAGCGAAGTATATCGCCGACCAGCGCCTTTGCCTCTTCCCTTGGCATTGTCAGTGTGTCAATATACGGACGCTCTAAAAGGAAGAACGCCTCGGTGATGTTGGGCGTGATGATATCCGCCGAACGGCAGAGGTCGCGGATGGCGTCGACAAGCTCATTTGTATAGGTCGAATAGAGTACACCGTCGTCGCCCATTACGGGGTCTACCATAACTATATTATGTTCGTTTTCAAACTTTGCGATAAGATTTTTTACCACCTCGGACTGCACCGCGTTTCCGAGAAATCCGCTGTATATTGCGTCAAACTCAAGCCCGAGCTTGTCCCAATGGTCGATGATCGGATTCATCGTGTCGGTGAGATCAAGGAAATAGGGATCTTCGAATCCGCCCGTATGCGTGGAAAGAAGCGCCGTGGGAAGCGGTATGACCTGATGTCCCATAGCCGAGAGTGCGGGCAGAATGACCGTGAGCGCGCACCTGCCGAAGCCCGAGAGATCGTGCACCGCCGCGATCTTTTTGATCTTGTTTTCCATATCCTCACCGCCCTTTCGTAATATAGGAATATTATAATACAAAGAGAGGATATTATCAAGGGGACTTTTTGAAAAAAATCGCCCAAGCACAAAAAACTTTTGATCATTTTAGGGGAAGATATTACATCAGTGCAGAGCTGCGGGACAAGAAACGTAAGTCTTACACGTACCGTTTGATTATGCACTCTTTACTCTGATTATACCCACGCTGATGTCATCGCGGATACGGTTGCCGAGTGTCGATTCTCTTATGATCTTGTCTGCCATAGTCTCGATATTGTCGTCCCAGCCCTCGGTGAGCAGAGTCGGCAGCCACGCGCACTCGTCGAAATCCTCGCAGACACCGTCGCTGAGCATAATTATAACGTCTCCCGCCTCAAGCTCGAACTTGATCTGCTCTGCGTCAAAGGTGCGAAGGATACCGATCGGCAGCGTCTTTGAGCTGAGCCTGAAGAGCTTGCCCGCGCGCCGTACAAAGGAGGGCGCGGCACCGCTTTTGATAAAACAGACGCGCCCGTGCACGAGGTCAAATTCGGCAAGATCGACCGACGACGAGCACTCGATGCTCTTGGCGCGCAGTACCGAGGACAGGATCTTGAGCGACGGCTCTGCGCCGAGCCCGCACGAGAGCAGCTTTTCCATAAAGACGGCGCATATCTGCGAGGTGAGCGCCGCCACTCTGCCGCTTCCCATTCCGTCGTTTATCATCGAATAAAAATAATCGCGCCTGCCGTCGAACATCACGACGCTGTCGCCGCACTCTTCCCCGCCCGCAGACGCTGTCGCGTGCGAGGTCTCAACGCAAAATCGCGGCATCGCCTCAAACGAGATACTCACGCCGCCCTCGCTTATCTCAAGGCGCGGCTCCGATATCTTCATAGCGCAGATGTCCTCAAGAGCTTTTTTGAGCTCGGGCGCGCTTTTTGCAAGCGGTACGGCACCCACGCCCGAGACGACGATGTGCTTTACCCGCTCGCCCCAGACTGTGACGCCCTTGCAGGGGAAATCCTTGTTTCTTGCCTCAAATGCCGACTGTAAACGCTCGGAAAGCTCGGCATCCAGTGCATATTCGTTCTTATTTTTATCAAGTGCGTCGGCAAGTATGACCGAAAACGCCGCATAATCGAGCGAGACCGTCTCGGTGCGGTCTGTGCGCAGTGCAGATTCTATCTCGCGCGCCGCACTGCGGTTGATCTCGTCGAGAATACCGCCGAGCGACGGACAGCGCTCTCTTATGTGCTCGGGGACGTGTTTCGAGCTCACCCTGCCGCACGATCTCAGCTCTCCTGCGAGCTTTGCGACCATATCCGAGAGCGAGCCGTACTCCCTGCCCCAGCAAAGACCGCTCTTTTCGCACTTTGCGCAGTATTTGTCGCAGGCGGCGTCGCATATTTGCTTGAATTCGGGCAGAGACGGCACTCTTGTGTGCTCGGAAAGATTCAAAAATATCTCCGAGAGGGACGAGAACGCCTCGCTGATCTCTTCGATATCAGACACAAGCGAGGAGCTTTTCTTCTCGGCAAGCGTCTTTGCCGAGACCCCCTGCCTGTCCTTTTTTATTATGTCAAGTCCGGGGAGCACGCCTGCCGTGTCGGTTATCGAAAAAATGAGCGCGCCTATAGCCGATGCAGGCAGAAGCGAGGTGAATGAAGACATCCCGAGCGTGAAAAATCCGAGAGCTACGGCAAAGACCGTGCCCGCCGCCGAGGCTATCTGTACCGATACGCCCGAAAGAGCGGCGGCAACGATGCCCGTGAGGGCGACAAGCGGTGCGTACACGGGACTTATGGCAAGTCCGACCAAGATACCGACCACCGCCGCGCGGACGACTCCCCCCTCGCGTGCGGTGTAAAGGGTTATGAAAAACGCCGCCACAAGCCCAAGGGATATGCCCAAAAGCGTGGCAGATCGAAGCGAGAATACCGCCGAAAACAATAGTGCTGCAACCGCCGCGGCAAAAAAGGGCGTCGCGCGCACTCCGTCATCAAATGCGCCCGAGTAGACAAATACCGCCGCAGGGGTGCAGATCATAAGAAACAGCATCCCGAGGATGTCGCGGTAGGCAAATCCGCCCGATGCGAGCAGGTACGCTCCCGAAACAAAAGCGGGCACGATCGAGATCGCCATACGCAGATACAGGCTCTCGCAAAAAGCCGAGCCCCACGCCGCCGCGGCGCGTGAAAGGATGCCCTTTTTTCCCCTGCCGGAAAGATAAAAGGCAAGAGAGAAACGAAAGATGAGCGCGATGATGTATGATAGTATGTAAACGGGCGAGCTTTCCCCCGCAAGTGTGCCGAGCGACGCGCCGAGCGCAAGTATGGGAGCTTGCGATGTTGCCGCGCACACGAGCGCTATCCCGAGCGGATAGGTGCCGAACGCCATTTTTCCCCCGGCGAGAATGAACGAGATCACCACGGAAGCGATCCCCGATGCGAGCACTTTTGTGTCTACCTTCTTTTCGGTGCGTGCGCTCGGAAGAATGAGCGCTTCGCCGCCAAGATCAAGTCTGTTTTTGAAGATTGCAGCCGCCTCGGCGGTGCGGGTGCGCAGAGTTGCTGTTATTTGCTTTTGTCCTTTGTTTTTCATTGCGATACTTCCTTTTTTTGATGTGTAAAAGCATTATACACCCAAACAAGCATTGTTTATGTCGAAGCACAAATGGCGCTTTTTATAACCTTTTGACGGGTAATGGTATTTCGGGAAAAACCTTTTCCTAAAAAGGCCTTTCCCGAAACCTTTTAAATCAAAATAATTCGCACAGAGCTAAGACCCGCACAAAAAGGGGGAGACCTTTTAAAAAGGTCTCCCCCGCTTTTGTTTACTTTTATTCTTCTTCTCTTACAATAATGCCGTTTTCGAATTTGCCCGAGTAGACTCTGCCGCTGGGCCAGGTGTATGTGCCCGTGCCCGAGAGGTTGTTTGCCTTGAAGTCACCCTCATATACCTCGCCGTTTGCCCAGGTATACTTGCCGTGGCCCTCGCGCATATCGTTCTTGAATTCGCCCTCGTAGACATCACCGTTGGCAAAAACATATTTGCCGTTGCCGTCCTTGATATCGTCCTTGTACTCACCTTCGTAGCTCGAGCCGTCAGCAAAGGTGTGCTTGCCCTCGCCGTTCTTTTTGTCATCTGCAAACGTGCCTACAAAAACATCGCCGTTTGCCCAGGTGTATGTGCCCTCGCCGTCCTTGATGCCGTTCTTGAGCTCACCTTCGTAGACGTCACCGTTGGCAAAGGTTATCTTTCCCTTGCCTGTGAGCTCATCGCAAAAGAATTCGCCTTCATAAACGTCGCCGTTGGCGTATGTGAGCTTGCCTGTGCCGTCGCGCTGGAGATCGTCGAGCTCGCCTTCGTAGACGTCGCCGTTTGTGTATGTGAGCGTTCCCGCCTCGGCGTCAAGCTCTGCCTGAAGACCGTTTGAGAAATAGAGCTTTCCCGTCGCGGGATCACCGCTCTTGTCGACCTTGCCGACGAACTTGACGGTCAGATCGTTCTCGGTCTCCTGAATGAGGTATCTCATACCCGAGAGAACGAGCGCGCCGATGACCAGGCCCACACTGAGAAGTGCCACGAGCACGATTATAAGGAATATCATACCCGCACTGCGGCGCCCCGGCTTTCTTCTTTTTGAGGAAGTATCGTTTGAATAGAAAATATAATCGTTATTGTTCATAACAGCAAAATTCCTTTCTTCGATTGTTGTTTATGTCAAAAGGTTGCCGTCGGGCTTGACAGAACCGACAAAATTGTCGAGCATCATCATAAGTTCGGGAAAGATCTTTATAAGAAGCACGAGAAGTACGATCCCGCCGATAAGGATGCCGAAAAAGGCAAACCAGGTCGTGCCCGTCTTATCGTATCTGAGCTCTGCCGCCACACGCTTTTCCTCGGGAATATAGAAATGAGCGGTGGCAAGATCGGTCTTGATCTTGGGCAGATACCCATTTTTGTCGGGTTTTGCGCGCTCAAGCTTTTCATCGTCTTCCACACAGCGCACGTACTTGCGCATCGCGGTACCGTATTTTAAGGCATTTCGCACGAAAGTGTTACGGGCATAGCCGAGCTCGGCAAGCGTTGCCGCATTTTCGGGCGTGTTTGCCCCGCTTTTTATGATGTTTCTGAGCGCATCGCCGAGCAGCCTTTTGTTGTAGATCGCCGCGATCGCCGCGATAAGCACGCCGAGAAAGAGACCGACAAACATAAGCGGGATAGATATCACAGAGTTGTCTAAAGAAATATTTTCAAGAGCGCCGGTGTCCATAGTAAAATATTTCTGCACGAAATATTCATACAGCTCTTTTAATGTTTCCATAACATTCCTCCGTATAATTTATTGTTTGATAACGTCGCATCCCATATAAGGTCTGAGCGCTTCGGGAACCGTTACAGAGCCGTCGGCGTTCTGGTAGTTCTCGAGAATAGCGGCAACCGTTCTGCCGATCGCAACGCCCGAGCCGTTGAGCGTGTGAACGAACTTTGCCTTGTCCTTGGGATCATTCTTGTATCTGATATTAGCTCTGCGCGCCTGGAAATCCTCGAAATCGGAGCAGGAGCTGATCTCAACATATCTGTTGTACGAGGGCATATAGACCTCAATATCGTATGTCTTTGCCGAGGAGAATCCCATATCGCCGGTAGACAGGCAGACTACTCTGTGAGCAAGTCCGAGTCCTTGGAGCACTCTCTGCGCATCAAGCGTGAGCTTTTCAAGCTCCTCGTAGGATGTCTCGGGAGTGGTGAACTTAACAAGCTCGACCTTGTTGAACTGGTGCTGGCGGATAAGACCGCGCGTGTCCCTTCCCGCACTTCCCGCCTCGGCTCTGAAGCAAGCCGAATACGCGCAATAGCAGATAGGAAGCTGGTCTGCCGAGAGGATCTCGTCACGGTGCATATTTGTAACAGGCACTTCGGCTGTCGGAATGAGGAAGTAGTCGTTGTTTGCAACTCTGAATGCATCCTCTTCGAACTTGGGAAGCTGTCCCGTGCCTCTCATCGAGTCGCGGTTGACCATAAAGGGCGGGAAGATCTCTGTATAGCCGTGCTGTGTGTGTGTATCAAGGTAGTAGGAGATGACCGCACGCTCAAGCTTTGCGCCAAGGCCGCGGTAGAAATGGAATCTCGCGCCGGTTACCTTTGCGGCAGTCTCGGGATCGAGAATATTGAGCTCGCGTCCGATGTCCCAGTGGGGCTTGGGCTCAAAATCGAACTCTCTGGGTGTTCCCCACTTGCGTATTTCAACGTTTTCGGAGTCGTCAGCGCCGACGGGCACGCTCTCGTTGGGAAGATTCGGGATGAAAAGAAGGATCTTTTCGATCTCCTCGTCAAGTGCGGCGATCTTTTCGTTCTCTGCCTTTACCGTGTCGGAAAGAGTCTTCATTTCAGCGAAAATGGGGGAGACATCCTTGCCCTCTTTTTTGAGCTGCGGGATCATCTTCGAGATCTTGTTCTGCTCCGCCTTCTTTGCCTCCGTGTCGGCGATAAGTGCTCTGCGCTCAACGTCAAGAGCGAGCAGACGGTCAACGTCCGCGCTGTAGTCCTTGTTTCTTGTAAGAAGTCTTGCCTTTACGTATTCGGGATTTTCTTTTATAAATTTGATATCAAGCATTGTCTTTTCCTCTTTATTATAATAAATTATTCTTCAAAAAATTCTTTTCCGCAGAGTTTCTCGAAAAATTCCTGCAGATCGTCGTTGTCCTCGTATGTAAACGAGATCGTTTTGTTCTTCCCTTTATGGGAAATTTTTACTTTTCTTCCAAGAGCTCCCATTGCACGGACCTCAAGTTCGCGGAAATAATCAATTACGACCGCGTCTGTGGACTCGGGATCCTCGGGAACCGTACGGTTGAGCGCCTTTACCGCCTCTTCCGTCGCGCGGACAGAGAGGTCTTTCTCAACTATCTTTGCCGCAAGCTCGATCATATCGGTCTTGCTTCTTAGTCCGAGCAGAGCGCGTGCGTGTCCTGACGAAATGTCGCCCGAGGAGAGGAGTTCAAGCACCTCTTCGGGAAGATCGAGCAGTCTGAGCGAATTTGCGATAGCCGAGCGGCTCTTTCCCATCTGTGCCGCGATCTGCTCCTGCGTCAGGCCGAAATTATCGACCAAAGCGCGGTACGCAAGCGACTCTTCAAGGGGATTTAAGTTCTCTCGCTGGATATTTTCGACAAGAGAGAGTTGCGCGACCTTTAGCGCGTCGCCGTCAACGATTATCGCGGGGATCTCGGTGAGTCCTGCCAGCTTTGATGCGCGCCAGCGGCGCTCGCCTGCGATTATCGTGTATATTCCCGCCTCGTTGGCGTCGGTTACAAGTATGGGCTGAAGCACGCCGTGTGATGCGATCGAGTCGGCAAGTGCCGAAAGAGCCTCATTATCAAAGTTTTTTCTGGGCTGATCGCCTCTCGGCTCGACCTGTGACAGGCGAAGTGAGGACAGAGTTCCCTTTTCCTCGAGCTGATTGTCGTCAAGCAGTGAGAAATAGCCTCTGCCAAGCCCCGAAGGTTTTTTTGCCATAATATCAGATCCTTTCTGTAAGCTCGGTAGCAACGTCTATGTATTCGCCGCTTCCTTTTGCGTGTTTGTCGTGATAGTAGACCGGCATACCGAAGCTCGGAGCCTCGCTGAGCTTAACATTTCTCGATATCATAGTCTTAAAGAGCTTGTCACCGTAGTGGCGCTTGAGCTCGGAGAGCACCTGCATCGAGAGAAGAAGCCTGCCGTTGTACATCGTTATGAGTATTCCCGTTATAAGAAGATCGGGATTGTACTTCTTTTTGACCTGCGTGAGGGTTATCATAAGCTGTGAGAGCCCCTCAAGCGAGTAAAATTCGCACTGCATCGGGATAATTACGCCGTTGCTTGCGATAAGTGCGTTGATCGTGAGCATTCCGAGCGAAGGCGGGCAGTCGATTATAATGTAGTCATACTCCCCTTCAAGCTCCGATAATGCCTTTTTGAGCATATTTTTGTTGTCTTCAAGCTCAAAAAGCTCAAACTCCGCGCCTGAGAGCGCGATATTTGCGGGGATTATCGAAAGATTTTGGAATTCTGTCTTTATAACAGCCTCTGACGCACTGCAGTTGCCCAAGAGGACATCATAAGCGGTCACACGCAGTTTTTTCTTGATTATACCGAGTCCGCTCGTTGAATTTCCCTGCGGATCAAGGTCAAGGAGCAGCGTTTTCTTGCCGATGACGCCAAGTGAAGCGGCAACATTGACCGCCGAGGTCGTTTTGCCCACGCCGCCCTTTTGGTTTGTGAATGATATGATCTTTGCCAAACGAACGCCTCCTTTATGCAAAGGTATACAAATTTATTATACCACTTTATATATATAAAGTCAATGAAAGACACGGATTTTGATAAAATTTCTGTACAACTGCATAAAATGTTTCACGTGAAACATAAGGCGGTGATAATATGTTATATGTGTAGAACGAATACTCACCGCCTTCGGACGTTTTTTCGCTCGCTGAACACGAGCGAAAAAAGTCCCGTTAGCTTTATAAAAAAATAGCACGGATTTTTCGTCCGTGCTATTTTAAATAGAATGTCTATGCGGAAAAAAAGCACTCTCCCCGCTCACTTACCAATTCGTATTTTCAGTTCTATTTCTTCGTCGTTTTCGTTTTTTTCGCTTACTACATCGATGCCTGCCTGTTTGACAAGGTCTATCGCGTGATCAAGGGTGTTGTAAAAGATACGTATATCCTTTAATATGAATTTACTCTTCCCTTTTGATTCGGGTGTGTACTCGGGCACTTCAAATTCGCGGTTTGCTACCTTTTCAATGTATTCCTCACTCTGTGCGACATTCATACGGTGTTTTGCAATGTGAATAGCCGCCGCTTTTCGCTCTTCAATGTTATCTATGCGCAAAAGTGCGCGCGAGTGGCGCTCGGTAAGGTTTTCGGACAGTATTATATCGCGCTCCTCTGCCGTCAAGCGCAGTATCCGCAGCTTATTTGCAACATAAGATTGACTTAAGGACAGGCGTTTTGCCACCTGCTCCTGCGTCAGACTGTAAATATCAATAAGCGATGCAATAGCCGATGCTTGTTCAAACATATTCAGATTCTCACGTTGAACATTCTCTATTATTGCAAGCTCGGCAGATGCGTGATCGGAAACGTCGACCACGATACACGGAACCTCGAGCATCCCGAGCAATTTTGCAGCGCGAAGTCTGCGCTCACCTGCAATAAGCTCAAAACGCTCGTTTTTTGTCGCCTCGCCCGGCTTTGCGTCGCAAATGCGCCTGACCGTGAGCGGCTGCAATATTCCGTACTGCCTGATGCTGTCGGCAAGGCGTATTAACGAATCATTGTCAAAATTGCGTCTCGGCTGAGCGGGATTTGGCGAGATGCGCATAATATCGAGCTTAAGTATCCTTCCGTCAAATTCGCTCCTTCTGTGTACAGCTCCCGTATTTTTTTGCGTCGGGCGGGAGTGTCCCGACCTTGTTTTTTGAAATAAAGCCGGATTTGTCATTTTATACCTCCTTCGTTGTGTTAATAATCTTATCACAGACAAGGGAAATATTAGGTCAAAATTACGGCGGCGGAAAATAGATCTTTCTGTCCTTCTTTTAAATTAAAAAAGAAAAAACCGCAATCAAAGCGGTTTTTTCGATATCTGTGAATTATTGCGCGGATAATTTTCCGGAGTTTTTTTGATCTTTTCTATTATAATAATATTTCTGTACAGACTTTCTTCATCCACATCCGACACAAGCTCTATTTTTGAACTTGCTTTCAGCCTTCCTCCCAAAAGGGAAATCGCCTTTTTTGACGCATCAAGCTCGTCGGCACCCGTTTTTGACTTCATCGCGCCGAAAATGCCGCCGACCTTGACATAGGGAAGGCAATATTCGCAAAGAACGGGAAGGGAAGCCACCGCGCGCGCCGTTACAAAATCAAAGCTTTCGCGCCAAGCTTTATCGTGCGCGCCTTCCTCAACGCGAAGTGACACCCCTTTGAGATTGCCAAGCCCAAGCAGAACAGATGTTTCGTTTATGTAAGCGATCTTTTTTGCCGTGCTATCAAAACCAACAATTGTTAAGTCAGGACGGGCGATGGCAAGAGGGAAGGACGGGAAACCGCCGCCGCAGCCGATATCGGCAACGCGCGCGCCCTCGGGGATGTATTTTGCTATCGTGAGCGAGTCTGCGAAATGGCGCAGGATGATCGCGTCGGGCTCCTTTATCGCTGTGATATTGAGGTGCACCGTGAGCATTGCACCGGTAAGACGCTCAAATTTTGATATAACATCGTCCGAAAGAAGCTCGGACAGGGAATTGTCGGCGAATATTTTTGTTATTCTGTCTTTAAAATTATAGGACATTTTTCCTCCAAAGTTAAATATTGGCAATGTTTATTATCTTAAGACCGCGCTCGGCAGCGTAATTTACCGTATAAGCCGTTCCGCCCTTTGCGCTTGTCAGGTAGCAGATGCAATATCCGCTGCCGTCGACCAGGTTTCGGTTGCGTGCGAAGATCGCCCCGCGCGTGTAGACGGGCGACGCATAGCGGACCGCGTCGGCTTCTTCAATGACGTGACGGTATATGGCGCGCTCCGACGGAGCCCAGCCGTTGTCCTGTCCTTTTGCTATCAGCTCAAGTTCAAGACGCACATCGGGGAAATCCTTTTTGACTTCGAGCACGCAAAGCGCCGCCAGCGTGTCAAAACCGAGTGCACCGCCTGCTTTAAATACCTTTATGCCCTTGGAGCATAGTGTGCGGACAGTGTCGGCCGTCTTTTTTATTATTTCCTTTTTTATTTCCTCGGGAATATTTCTGTGTCCCGAAAAACAGCATACGTTGGCAGGCATTTATTGACTAAAGGCGAGAAGCTTTTTCTTGTAAAAATTCCTCCCCGCGCTCCTTTCAAAATACTTTTAAAGCAAATTACAGCGAAGACCGTAACTATATTCTATCATATTTCGTGCTCAATTACAAACATTATATTTATTTTTGACAAAATTGAGATTTTATGTTAGTATGTATCTAACAATATGAAAAAGGTACGGTTTTATGATAGAGATCTTATACGAAGACAGGGAAGTGCTTGTTTGTATCAAGCCTGCGGGAACGCTCTCCGAGCTCTCCGAGGCAAAAAACAGTCTCCCGAGGATGATAATTGAAGAAAATGAAAGTGTGGGCGAGCTTTATACCGTCCATCGGCTTGACCGCGAGGTGCAGGGCGTTATGGTCTATGCAAAGACCCAAAACGCCGCATCAAAGCTCTCTCGTGCTGTTGCCGACGGCAAGCTCGAAAAGATATACCTTGCTGTTACCGAAAAAGCATTGCCCGAGCGCGAGGCGACGCTCGTCGATCTGCTGTTCAAGGACAGTGCAAAGAACAAGACCTATGTTGTCTCGCGCGAACGGCGCGGTGTCAAGCGCGCTTCGCTTGAGTACACCACGCTCGCAGAGCTTGGCGGGGGCGCGCTCTATCGCATCAAGCTCCATACGGGCAGAACGCACCAGATACGCGTTCAGCTCTCATCGCGCGGCGCTCCGATCGCAGGCGACCGCAAGTATGGTGCAAAAAGCGGCGGTGAGATGCTGCTGGCGTCTCACGTAATAGAATTTCCGCACCCGGCAACAGGGAAGAGTGTCAGATTTGAATTCACCCCGGAGTTTGCGAAGATATGATACAGAGATTCGAAATAACGGCGAAAAATTCGCATAAGCTTTGTGTGAATTTGAAGATTCGAACTCCAAGCGAAATTGCAAAGCTATTTAGCTTTGCAATTTGCTTAAAAATATCCACAAGTTCTACTTGTGGATATTTTCATCAAATTCTCAAGCCCGGACTCTCCGCCAAAACAAAAAAGCACCCATTCGGGTGCTTTTTTGTTTTGGCGGAGAAGCAGAGATTCGAACTCTGGAGACCCGTTAAGGCCTACACGATTTCCAATCGTGCGCCCTCGACCAACTAGGCGACTTCTCCGTGCGGTCTACCCGAATATAATACCACATTTGAAGCCAAAAATCAAGTCTTTTTTGAGAAAAATATTAAAATTAATTAACTTCGTCCAAAATAAGCGGTGTTTTTGCGCTCTTTTCGCTTTTTATTACCAGCGCGCGGGCAAATTCTGCCGCTCCGTCGGCAAGTTTGAGCACGTTTGACGAGTAGAGCGTCGCGATCTTTTCGCCCGCCTTTACCGCGTCGCCCACCTTATGATGGAGCAATATTCCCGCGCCGAAGTCGATGCTCTCCTCTTTTGTCGCTCTTCCGGCGCCAAGCAAAAGGGAAGCGCGGCCGACGCCCTCGGCGTCAAGCTCGGACACGTATCCGTCGATATCGGCAAGCACTTCGGCTGTGTGCTCGGCTATCTCAAACTTTGATGTGTCGTAAATATAAGAAGCGTCGCCGCCCGCCGCCTCTACCATCGAGGCAAGCTTTTCTTTCGCTCTGCCCGAGGAGAGTGATTCACGCGCCATTCTCTCGCATTCCTCTTTTGTACCCTTGCCTGCGGCGGTGAGCATCTTCGTGCAAAGGGCGACGCACAACTCGACAAGGTCCTCGGGACCGTTACCCGAGAGCGTGTCTATTGCCTCTATTACTTCAAGCGAGTTGCCTACCGCATACCCGAGAGGCTCATCCATCGCGGTGATAAGCGCCGCGCATTTTCTGTTTGCGTCATTACCGATGCCGACCATAGTCTTTGCAAGCTCGTATGCCTCGTCGCGCGTCTTCATAAATGCGCCCTTGCCGCATTTTACGTCGAGTACGATGACCTCTGCGCCTGCCGCAAGCTTCTTGCTCATAATGCTTGACGCGATAAGCGGAATGTTTGCAACGGTTGCCGTTACGTCGCGCAGGGCATAGAGCTTTTTGTCGGCGGGGGCGAGATTTCCCGACTGCGCCGCTATGCAGATGCCCGTCTTTTTTACCGTTTCGGTGAATTTTTCGGCGCTCATCTCGGTCACGTATCCCGGAATGGACTCCAATTTGTCTATCGTTCCGCCCGTGTAACCGAGCCCCCTGCCCGAGAGCTTTGCTATCGTCAGAGAGCAGGCCGCCGCCATCGGTGCGAGCACAAGCGAGGTCTTGTCGCCGATGCCGCCCGTGCTGTGCTTGTCGGCGGTGATGCCGTCAAACCCCGAGAGGTCGTTCATATCGCCTGAATGTGCCATCGCAAGCGTGAGCGCGACCGTCTCGCGCGGCGTGCTGCCGCGGATGTACATCGCCATAAGCAGCGCGGATGCCTGATAGTCGGGGATGTCCTTTTTGGTGTAGCCTTCAATAAAGAATTTTATCTCCTCTTCGGTAAGCTCCCCGCCGTCTCTTTTCTTCTCAATAATATCACACATACGCATAGAAGTACTGACATAGGCGGGGAAAACCTTTTCATAAGAAAAGTGTTTTCCCCGCGCCCCTTTCCAAAAGCATTTAAATCATTTTATATCTTTTTCTATCAATTTGCACAAATATTATATCTTACAAAAAAATTCTAAAAAGTTTTTTGGAGTTTAAGAACCTTTTTTTCAAAAAAGGTTCTTAGCGTTCCCTAGGCGTTCCCTAGGCGTTCCCCTTAGGTACAGAGAACATTATGGCCTTATGCTTGACTTCGATATCGACGCGGCTGTACTTTGCAATCTCGCCGTCGATGCAGAAATTATGCTCAGATGGAAACTCAAGCGTGACTGTCTTGCATTTTTTGTATGTAATAACGCCTTTTGCCGCCTTGCTCTCAAGGTGCGTGCCCGCTTTGTACGAGCCGATGAGCGAAATGAATTTCGCGCGCGACACCTTTTCGACTATGCAAAGATCAAGCAGACCGTCGTCGAGCTCGGATCTGGGCGCGGCGTGGTATCCGCCGCCGTAGAACCCGCCGTTTGCGATAGCGCAGAGCATCATAGAGCGGTCGATCCCGATGCCGTCGGCACTTATCTTCATCTCGGTGCCGAATTTCTTAAAGAAATTGTTTGCTATTGCCGCCGCGTAGGTCAGCGAAGAGGGAACGAGCGGATTTCTGCGAAGCTCATCCATCTTGACAACGACCTCGCAGTCAAAACCGACATTGACAACGTTGACGCCGTAGCGGTCGTTGCACTTCACAAGGTCGATCGCCCTCGCCTCGCCCGCGAGTTGCTTTTCTATGTCAAAAAAGTCCTCGGGACGCTCGAAATTTCGCACAAAATCGTTGCCCGTACCGATCGGAATGAGCCCGACCTCGGCGTTGATCTGCCCTGCCGCGCCGTTGACGACCTCGCCGAGCGTACCGTCACCGCCGCAGGCGTAGAAACGTATCTTCTCGGAACTCTCGGCCGCTGTTTTCTTAACAAAGTCCTCGGCATCAAAGCGCGCCGTCGTCTCGTAGATCACGTGATCGGCACCAAGGCGTCCGCAGACCTCTTTTATGTTTTCGCGCAGAGCGGCGATCTTGTCGCCCTTGCCCGCCATCGGATTAAGTATAAAAACGTGTCTCATTTATTTTTTCCCTTTACCATATCATTGTATGCCTTTGCCGTCTGCTCGGTCTTGTTCTCGCCGTAATTATAATAGACCTTGCCCGAAAGATCATCTGGCAGATACTGTTGCGCGACATAGTGGTGCGGATAATCGTGCGGATATTTGTAGCCTTTGAAGAGCGGACTCTTTAAATGGATCGGTATCTCACGGCCTTTGCCCGCTTCGATATCCGAGAGCGCCGCGTGGTAAGCGAGATAGGCGCTGTTTGATTTCGGCGAGGTCGCAAGAAGTACCGCCGCGTTTGAGAGCGGGATCGCCGCCTCGGGCATACCGAGCTCCTTTGCGCTCTCACAGCAAGCGCGAACTATCGCCGCCGCCATAGGATACGCCGCGCCGATATCCTCGGACGCTATTACCTGAAGCCTTCTGCACGCCGCAATAAGCTCGCCCGCGGTGAGCAGTTTTGCAAGATAGAACACCGCCGCGTCGGGGTCTGAGCCGCGGATCGACTTCTGCAGGCAGGACATAAGGTCAAAATGCTCGTCCTCGTCGTAGTTGCCGAGCGTCGAGGGAACAAAACCGTCGACATCCTCACGCGTGATTGTATTGTCTGCCGCATAAAACGCACCTTCGAGCATACCGATACTGCGTCTGACATCTCCGCCGGTGCATTTTCCTATGTATTCAAGTAACTCACGCTCCGCCGTCTTTGCAGTGGAGTTTTTTTCGTTGAGGTACGCAAGCGTTCTCTCAAGCGCGCGCGCGATCTCGGCGGGCGCTACGGGCTTGAATTCAAAGAGGGAACAGCGCGAGATAAGCGCGTTGTAGACGTAAAAATGAGGGTTTTCGGTGGTCGAAGCAATAAGCGTAATGCGTCCGTCCTCGATGTATTCGAGCAGCGACTGCTGCTGCTTGCGGTTGAAGTATTGGATCTCGTCAAGGTAGAGAAGGATACCGCCGAAGCCGAACATATCGTTGGTCTTTGACGCGATCTCTTTTATGTCCGAGAGCGATGCCGTCGTCGCGTTGAGCTTGTAGAGCGTCATACCCGACATTTTTGCGATGATGTTCGCCGCCGTCGTTTTTCCCGTGCCGGGCGGTCCGTAAAATATCATATTTGTGATTCTGCCCGCCTCTGTCATACGGCGAAGCACGCCGCGCTCGCCAAACAGGTGAGATTGTCCCACTATGTCCGAAAAATCCTTCGGCCTTATTTCATCTGCAATCATCTTGTTCATAGATCGTGTTTCCCGCGCCCCTTTCAAAAAACTTTTGGGGAAAATATATTTTAATAGCTAACTTTTTGCACAGATTTTATGTCTTAATAAAAAATGTCTTAAAAGTTTTTGGGGGTCAAGGGGGCATTTTTTCAAAAAGCCCCCTTGCGCGTCCCTTACTTAAATTTATCTGCTTCTGTCGTTGCCAGTACGTCACAGCGCTCGTTGTAGGGATGCCCCGCGTGGCCTTTGATCCACACAAAATCGACCTTGTGCACCTCAAGCAGAGAGAGGAGCTTTTCCCAAAGATCGACATTGAGTGCGGGTGACTTGTCAGCCTTGCGCCAACCGCGCGCTCTCCAGCCGATCGCCCACCCCTGCGTTATGGCATCGACCAGATATTTTGAATCGGACGTGAGCGTGACCTCGCACGGTTCCTTTAGAAGCGCGAGCGCTTCGATCGCCGCCGAAAGCTCCATACGGTTGTTGGTCGTCTCGCGCTCACCGCCCGAAAGCTCCTTTTCGCGCCCGCCGTAGACCAGCACAGCGCCCCAGCCGCCCGCGCCCGGATTTCCTCTGCACGCCCCGTCGGTGTATATGTCAACGTGTTTCATATCATTTTTTCCTTTTAATTTATTATACTATAAGTATATCATAATAGAAGTGTACTGTCAAACGCAAAAAAAGAAGACCGCTTAGCGGTCTTCTTTTTATATGATTATTATCGATTATCTTCTCTTGGAAACCCAAGCTGTGCCGAGGATCGCAGAAACTACTACGATACCGCCGCCAACGAATGCGCCGCATCCGCCCTCTTCAGGAGCAGGATCTGTGTCGGGAGCAGCTGTTGTCTCAGCCGCAGGAGCCTTTGTTGTCTCAGCTGTGGGAGCCTTTGTTGTGTCCTCTGTGGGAGCGGCTGTTGTGTCCTCTGTGGGAGCAGCTGTTGTATCCTCTGTGGGAGCAGCTGTTGTATCCTCTGTGGGAGCAGCTGTTGTTTCTTCGGGAGTCTCAACGGGAGCCTCAGCAAAGGGAGTCTCGTTTACTGTGATAGCCTTGAGAGTAGCTGTGTCGCCTGTAACATCCCAGATAGCTGTGTCGAGCTTTGCGGAGAACTCTGCAAATGCGCCGTCACCCTTCTTTGTGGGCTCAACTTCAGCACCGTCAGCGTCGTTACCGTTCTTCTCACCGCCCGAGTATGTTGTCATGGGGTTCTCGGAGATGTCATCAGCGCTTGCTGCGTAATATGTGGAGCCCTCAGCCAAAACGCCGATCTCTGTGCATCCTACTCTGGAAGCAACGGGCTCACCCTTGAAGGAGTATGTGCCTGCGTAATAGCAGTTCTGGAGCTCGATCTCAGCGGAAGCGTCAGCTCTGAAGCCGCCGAAGATACCGCCGTAGTTAGGTGTTGCAGGGCAGATAACATCGCCTGTGAAGATGCAGTTTGTCATAAGAACAAGCGAGATAGAGGAGTGGCCGAGGATACCGCCGGGACGGTTCTCACCGTTAACTGTGGAGTTGGAGTAGCAGTCGTTGATCTCCATATATACGCCGTTACCGCCGCCTACGATAGAACCAACACGAACCCAACCGAAGAGGCTGCAGTCGATAGCAGCGCAACGGTTGATGATAAGCTCGGAAACACCGTTTGTAAGACCTACGATAGCGCCTGTGTTGGAGTTAGATGTGCCGGACTTCTCGGGGTAAAGGTCAGCGGGAACGTATGTGAAAGACTTTGTAACGCAAACATCCTCGATCTTAACAAGACCGACAGCTTGACCTGCAAGAACACCGGAGTTAATGTATCCGCCAACATAAGAGTTTGTGATATTGAGGTTCTCGATAAGAACATCGGACATCTCTGTTACATCGCCTACAGAACCGAAGAGACCTCTGTACTTGAACTCTTCGCCTGTTTCACCGGGCTGAGGGGGTGTTGTGTAAAGACCGGAGATAGTGTGTCCCTGACCGTCGAAGTTACCTGCGAAGGAAGCGTTCTTCGAACCGATAGTCTTTGTCCAAACGTTTGCGGGGGGAACGAGATCCCAAGTAGTCGCGTCGCCTGTGTTGAGCTGAATGTCAGTTGCGAGCTTGAAGGAGCAACCACCGAATGTGACGCCCATCTCTGTGAGCTCACCCATACCAGCGAGCTGCTCAGCTGTGGTAATAGTGAACTGTGTCTTTGTGGGATCGTACCACGTTACATCGTATGTTCCGTCCCATGCGTCTGTGTCACCTGCAGCAGCAGATGTACCTACAACGCACATAGATGCCATCATTGCGATAACAATGATAAGCGAAAGAATGGATGTGAGTTTTTTCATCTTTCTTTTCTCCTATAAATTTTTTTGCTACCTCAAGGGTAGTTTTTTTGAGCAGAAAACGAGATACTACCTCATTCTCTAACTACTTATAAGTATACTATACGAGCAAATTTTTGTCAACAATAAGTTGATTCTTTGTCGCTCTCTTTGTCGATTTGCACAATAATCAAGAGTTATTTTTGGCAAATATGCAGACGGTAAACGACCGCACCGCAAAAGCCGCCATCGGTTTCCCCTACAAACGAATATTATGCCCGTGAGCCGATCAAATATCCGCGCGTTTCGATGCAAACTCTTACCAAAAAGTACACCGAACGATGTTTGCCCTTGAAGGCAGGACAGTGTACAAAAAGGACGAGAAATTCTCGTCCTTTTTTGCGTTTTTTATAATACTGCTTTATCGCAGGTGCGCCGAAGCGTGCTTTTTTTATCTTCTGTAAATTGCTTTGGCTTCGTCGTCGCTGACGCGGAAGAGGATCTTGAGCATAATAAAGAGCACCGCGATGCCGAGTACGGCGGTGATCACGACCGTTACGGGATCCCAGACCCTTCCGCTTCCCAATGTCGGCACAAGCGTACCGCCGAAATTGTAGATCGCGTGCAGTGCGACACAGAGCCAGATGCACCTTGTTTTAAGGAGCACGACCGCACACATACCGCCGATAAGGAAGGAGTATCCCACCTGAAGCAGTACCGAGCCGACCGACGCACCGAGAAAGAGATTTACAAGATGCACCGCGGCAAAGACGGCAGACGCAATGACAGTGGGCAAAAAGACGCGGCGGTGTCGGTATTTTTCCAAAACGATCGGAAAAAGATACCCGCGGAATGCCGTTTCTTCAAAAAATCCGACGGCGGCCGATTGCAGTGCAAATAAAAACAGATCAGATCCGTCTGCGCGGATGACTGCAGAGCCTGTCAAGAGCCCGATTATAGGCGCATTGTTGATCGCTACCGCAAGCGCAGGCAGGGTACAAAGAAGCGCCGTGCGTCCGTGCGGAAGACCGAGCACGCGTATTCCGCTCTCTTTTATAAGAAGCAAAAACAGTACACCGCCCACCGTGCGCGAGAGCACTGTTCCGATCATCGAATTTCGCACGGGATCGGGCGAGTATTCGGGTCGGACGATCTCCAAAAAAAGCAAAAAGAGGGCAGAGATGATAAGGGCTGCTCTGAAACTGCGTTTCATATCTTCCTCCGTATGCGGCGGATGACAAGTATGGCGATCCCCGCGGCGACCATAAGCAGAGATACGAGCTGGGACGGAGAGAGGAGCTCAACTATCGTCTCGCCTCTGTCATCTGCGCGCAAAAACTCCGCAAAGAAGCGCCATACGCCGTACAGGCTCATATACAGCGCAAAGCCTGCGCCTGCCTTCTTTTTTGTGAAAAAGTAAAGGAAGGCGGTAAGCGCAAAGAGGAATATCGCCTCAAAAAGCTGTACGGGAACGACACGGTAACCGAGGTTTACGTGGTAGAGTCCCCATTCTGCCGCCGCTCCGTGACAGCATCCCGCCATAAGACAGCCGATGCGTCCGAATCCGTGCCCGAGGGGCAGGACGACAGCGCAAATGTCGGAAACTACGGGAAAGTTCTCCCTGACCTTGGCATCGGGCAGGAAAAAATGTCCGCCGATAAAGTAGATGCCGAGAAAGAGGATAGCTCCGCCCAAAAATCCGCCCAAAAAGGTCGCGCCCGTGCTTGCTGTCAGTTTGAAGACGCCGCTTGCGCGGTAATCGTAAAAGGCCTGCATAAGAACTGCGGAAAAATAACCGCCGACAACGGTTATGACCGTGTCGGCGATAATGAAGTTATGCAGCCGGGCGGTAAGTCCGTGCAGCTCGGACAGACGCTTAAACATCATCATAGCGCAGAATATACCGCCGGCCACTAAAAGTTCATACAGACCTAAATCAAATATCAGGTCGTAAGGATACATAGATTATCTTCTCTTGGAAACCCAAGCACAGCCGAGGAGCGCAGAAACTACTACGATGCCGCCGCCGATAGCTGCACCGCATCCGCCTTCTGCAGGAGCTGCAGTTGTTGTGTCGGGAGCCGCTGTTGTCTCGGGAGCGGGAGCCGCTGTTGTGTCATCTGCAGGAGCCTTTGTTGTTTCGGGAGCGGGAGCAGCAGTTGTCTCAGGAGCGGGAGCAGCTGTTGTATCATCTGTGGGAGCTGCAGTTGTCTCTTCGGGAGCAGCTGTTGTCTCTTCGGGAGCAGCTGTTGTCTCGGGAGTGGGAGCAGCAGTTGTCTCAGGAGCAGCTGTTGTCTCGGGAGTGGGAGCGGGAGCTGCCTGCTCGTTAACTGTAACAGCCTTGAGTGTAAGCGTTGCTGTATCCCAAACGTTAGCGTCGAGCTTAGCTACGAAAGCGTCCTTTGCGCCTGCGCCCTTAACTGTAACTTCAACTTCGCATCCGTCTGCGTCGTTACCGGAGGGTTCGTTCGACTTGTCTTCCATAGGTGTGTACCACGTGGAGTCTTCGGAGAATACGCCCTGCTCGGATACGCCCATTCTGGGAAGAAGGTCGCCTGTTACTTCGCCGCTTGTCTTGTCGAGCGACTTGAAGGTTGCGTCATAGTAGCAATCTGTAACGATAACTTCGGAAGCAGAACCTCTGAGACCGCCCATGATAGCGCCGTAGTTAGCCGCATATGCGCTGTGACGGATCTCACCTGTGAACGCGCAGTTTGTCATTTCGTTAAGAGCTGCATTTGTGTGTCCTACGATACCGCCTACACGGTTTCTTGCAAAGATCGTAGCGTCGGAGTAGCAGTTGTCGATTGCGAAGTATGTGCCGCCTACAGAACCTACGATAGTTCCGCAACGTACAAAGCCTTCAACGTAACCGGAGAAGGAGCACTTGGATACGATTACTTCGTATGCATTGTCAACACGTCCGATAACACCGCCGTTGTTGGAGTTAGCGGAGTTCGCGCCGTTTGTTGCGGGATAACCCTCGATAGCGATCGATGTACCGTTAACACGTACGTTCTCGACAGTTGTCATCTCACCGATACGTCCTGCGAGAAGACCTGCAAATGCGTAAACGTTAATATACGAGTTTGTGATGTTGAGGTTCTTGATAACAGTAGCCTCAAGCTCGTTGCCGGCAAAACCGAAAAGACCCTTGTACTGGAATGCTGTGTCAGCAGGACCGTAGATGTAAATACCGGAAACTGTGTGTCCCTGTCCGTCAAAGATGCCCTTGAAGGGAGCGTCCTTTGTACCGATGGTCTTTGCCCAAACGTTTGCGGGGGGAACGAGATCCCATGTGGAAGCGTCGCCTGTGTTGAGGACAACGTCTGTTGTGAGAAGGAATGTGATTCCCTCAAATGTAAGGCCCATCTCTGTGAGCTCTGCGATACCTGCAAGAGCTTCAGCTGTTCCTATCTCAAAAGTTGTCTTTGTGGGGTCGTACCAGCTCGTGTCTGCTGTACCATCCCAAGTGTCGCTTGCGCCTGCTGCCGCGGATGTACCGACGCAGAGCATAGATGCCATCATAGCGATGACAAGTGCGAGTGAAAGAAGAACTGTAAACTTTTTCATTTCTCTTACTCCTTGAATGAAAATAGATTCAGGAAAAACGTTTTCCTGTTGTTGGTTATATTATTGTACCACAATATAGAGCTTTTGTCAAAGATAAAGTTTGGTTTGTCGTCGTTTTTGTTAAAAAAACACAAAAACATAGGGCGCTTTTTGACGTATTGCCCAAACAAAAATGAACCGTACGAAACGGTACGGTTCATTTCAACATATATCCTTTTCCTCTTAGCGTGAGGATAAGCCTTGTGCCGAGCGGCACTTCGATCTTTTTGCGCAGATAATGGATGTACACGTCGCACACGTTCGATGCGTCTGCTGCTTCGGGGAAGAGCGCCGCCGAGATCTCCTTGCGTGAGACGGGTGTGCCGCGCCGCTCAAAAAGGAGCGAAAAGAGTGAATATTCGGTGTCCGAGAGGGATATCGTTCTGCCGTTGGCAATGACCTTGCCTTCACACGGCTTTATTTCGATACCGTCTCTTTTTGCTTCGGCACTGACGGCGGGTATGTCTTCTTTATCGTCCCGTGAAAGCGGGGAGAGCAGTTCAAAAAGCTTGTCCAAGGCAAAGGGACGGTGAATAAAGAACGCGTCGGAATCCTTAGGCTCGTTTCTGCCGAAAAAGACGGTCGGCAGAGAGGGAAGGGCGGCTTCCCCATACACATCGGCATCGATCACTGCCGCGTCCGCGCCTTCGGGCGTGTCTGTGACACCGTATCCGCGCCCTTCAAGCTCAAGCTCAAGCATTCGCGCAAAAACGGTATCATTACATTTGATATATATTTGCATCATTCCAAAATAACTTCAGCTTCGATATTTTTCGTGCCGTCTTCGCGGAGCGTGCGGATGTATGCGCTGTCGTCATATTTTGCGTAATAGACCTTGAGCGTGCTGTCCATCGGCGCTTCGCCCAAGAAATTGATGGCTAGATTTGATACGCGTCTGTCCTTCATATTGGGTATGAAATTGCAGATAAGCTCGGGGTAGCGCGTGTTTGTCATATGTCGGTTTGAGTCGGTGTCAGAATAGCTGACCGTGTGCTCGCCCACAAGGCGGAGAGATTCGGGCATTTTTATGCTCTTGGGAACATCGAGCTCAAGCGGCTCGTCGTCCTCGAAGTTATAGGAGAAGTCGGTGACCTTGACCGGTCTTCTTTTCTCGAAATCCATAAGCGCCCATACAGACGAGCCCTCGGCGCAGATGATGCCGCCGCGTATTATTCTGTAACAGCGAAGGAAGCTGTAGCCCTTTGATTCGCAGGTCCAGGTCTGTACCTCGATCTGTTCGTAGGCGCGGATGGGACGGTAATAGGAGAGCGCAATGCGCGAGAGGATAAATCCTCTGCCCGAGCTTGTCAGCTCAGCCGGCGTGGGCCCGAGCTTGTGGAGCTGAAGATACGCCGTCTCCTGCATATATTTGAGTGCCGCGGCGGCACTGAGATTGCCCGAGGAATCCGTATCGTGGAAACCTACTCTGTAAAATTCCGAATGTTTCATAGTACCTCTTTACCAAAGAAACTTTTTTCAAAAAGTTTCTCCGGACTCTTCAAAAACTTTCAATCGCGTTTTATATAGTAACCGAAGTTATACCCCTCGTATTAAAATGACTTAAAAGTTTTTGAAAAGAGGGGGCGCGGGGGAGAAAAACTTTTGGTAAAAGTTTTTCTCCCCCGCTTTATTATCGTCTGAAAAATCAAAGTGTGTTTGCGGAGCCGAGGACGTTTACGATCTTGTGGTAAACTGTCTTCTTAACTTCCTCACGTGCAACGGAGAGGTATGTTCTGGGATCGAACACGTCGGGCTTCTCTGCGAATACGCGGCGGATTCCCGCTGTGAGACCGAGACGGATGTCCGAGTCGATGTTGATCTTACATACTGCCATCGAAGCTGCCTTACGAAGCTGCTCCTCGGGGATACCTACAGCGTTCGGGAGCTTGCCGCCGAGAGCGTTGATCTCCTTAACATAGTGCTGAGGAACGGAGGAAGCGCCGTGAAGGACGATCGGGAAACCGGGAAGTCTCTTCTCGATCTCCTCGAGGATGTCGAAACGGAGCGGAGGGGGAAGAAGGATTCCCTCGGGGCTGAGCGTGCACTGTGCGGGTGTGAACTTGTATGCGCCGTGAGATGTACCGATAGAGATAGCGAGCGAGTCAACGCCTGTGCGTGTAACG
>CAYZHW010000011.1:0-20898 GCA_964478105.1 uncultured Lachnospiraceae bacterium
CAGATGATGCGGCACTTGCCAATATCAACGGCGAGGACTTTATCCGCACGGTACAGATACTTATTAAGAATGACGCGGGTGACGACGTTGAAGAAAATCGCAAGACAGCCGACGAGCTTCTTGAGAGAATAAAGAACGGCGAAGATTTTGACACTCTTATCGGAAGATACAGCGAGGATCTTTCTATGACTCCCAACGGGTATTATTCTACGCATCTTGAGCTCATAGAAGAGTATGAAAAAGCGGCATATGAGCTTGAGATCGGCGAGGTCAGTGAAGTCATAGAGACTTATGTCGGATTCCATATCATAAAACGTTTGGCCAAAGAAGAGGAATATATAACAAGGAATTTTGACGATCTGAAAACGCAGTATCTTACATCTGCATTTTACCGATTGATCGAAGACCAAAAAGACAAGGTGAATATTACAAAGGGTGACCTTTACGACAGCTTTACTGTTGAAAATATGAAATAACAGAGGAAAAATATGAGATCTTACCGCTCTCGCAGACGCAGAAAAAGAATAGGAAAGAACAAGACCGCAATGAATGTCTTTATAGTCGTTTTTTGCGTTATTGCTTGTATTGTATTGACAGTTATGTTCGGAAATTATCTTAAGGACAAGGCCGCATCTACCAAGCCGGGCATCGATGATACGACCGACCCCGAACAGACAACAGAGCAGCCTGTAACAGATACGCAGACTCCGTCGGATATACATACGGTAGAAGCGGGATATCTCGATCTTTCGATCTCTCCCGATTCCGAAAAAAGTGCATCCGATGTTGCAGAAGAGTTTTTTGCATCATCGTATACGGCGGCATCTTTCAGGCTTCGTGACGGAGAGGGAAGTTTACTTTATACCTCTCAAGTCGCAACTACACTCGGACAAAAAAGTGCGTCCTCGCTTGATATAAAGGAGCTTGTTGAGCTCCTCTCGCAAAGAGATATATATACGGTGGGATGCTTTGATTCGGTCGCTTTCGGTGACGATGTTACACAGGATATGTATGCGGTGGTGCTCTCTTATGAGACGGCGCTGATACGCGAACTTTTTGAGATGGGTGTCGACGAGATACTCCTTACTTCTCTTCCTACCGACAGGGAAGGCTTAGACTCTGCGTTTGATTATTTGAAGAAACTTAAAAACGAGCTTTCTGACGAATGCAGGATCGGCCTCTCGATACCTTACACTCTTTTGCTTGATGAAGACATAATCGAAACGGCAAAAAATGTATCGCTTGCGGCAGATTTTATTGCCGTTGATATGAGCGGACTTGGGGGAGAAGACCCGTATAAAGCTACCGATGAGTTTGTAAAAGCATCCGAACTCTATATTTCAAGATACAATATGAGAATGCTCATACCTATGTCGGAGACGGCAACAATTACAAAGCAGATAAATGCGCTGAGTGCCAATGCGGTATACAATTGGCAGATCATAAAATAAAAACGAAAGCCTCTGCTTTAACAGAGGCTTTCCTTGTATATGGGGTAATTATGTATCATACTCTTCCTTTTGTTATCACAAGCTTGGATAACAAAGTAATACTAAGCAATACACCGGCATCAAAAAAATACCGTTCGATATCTTTAAATACCGATATGGGGAGATATATCTGTTCCGAGTCAAAGGAACTGTTGAACCTGCTTTCGGGGACTTCATCTGCGATCATTAAGCTGTGTCGGTTGCAAAAGACAAAATTTGCCTTTGTATCTCAGACTGCATATTTGGGCACGGCTTTTCGTACTTATATCTTTCTTGATGCCGACGCGCGTGAGACCGCGCTTCTTGATCTTCCGGCCAAGTTTAGCTGCGACAGTGTAAAAAAAGAGCAGGGCACATTACAAAAAGAGCTTTTGAGTGTTGAACTTTATGAAAAGTCACTGAGATTCAAAAACACACTGAACGATGCTGCTTTACTTAGATCGGGTAACGTGAACAGGTGCCGCATATCGGATATTATCCGTGAGGTCGAGCAAAAAGCGTACGAGCTTCATCTTTTCGGTTGCTCGGTTGATATTGAATACGGAAATATTCCCGCCTCAATTTTGAATAATGAGATCTTCGCGTATTCGTTTGTTTCTTTTCTGCTTTTCCTTTTGTCGGCGGTATCGAAAATATCGCTTGATAAAAAGATCGTTCTCATTGTCGGGTATTATGATGACACACTTTCTTTTAAAATAAAGACACAAACCAATATCGGCGGCGGACAGGTCTTTCGCGACAGAGATATTTTTGAGACCGGTCTGTTTGATGAAGATCTGCTTGGCGTTCTTTCTGTTTGCAGTTATCTGTCGGGTGCATTTTGCGGTAAGCTTTCGGTATCTCTTGAGAGGATCGGTATGAACGGTATTATTTACTTCGATCATACGATGAAGCTTTATGACAAAAGACCTGCGGGATTCAAGGCAGATCCCGAACTTGAGGAAGAATGATCATTTTTTGTACGCTAAAACAAGGGCGAGAAGCAGCAGAATATCATCCTCTGCTCCGTTTTGCGAGAGGATCAGTATCAGGGCGACAATAAGCAGATCTTCAAATGAAAATCCGAGCAGCAGATCGTCTTTTTTCTTTTCTTTTTCGCAAACTTCACGCACTTCACATTCTTTGCATACGGCTTCTTCGTTTTTTTCTTCTTCGCACACCTCTTCTTTTGTTTCTTGTATTTCTTCTTTTTCTTCGGTGCTCTCTTCTTTTCTCGGAATGATATCACTTTCGCGGATAACGGGCGGTTCGTATTTCGGCGCTTCGAAGGAAAAAGCGTTTCCGCTGTAGTTTTTGGGTACACGAATACCGCTTGCGGCACTTCTTTGTGAACTCATACTTCGACTGTACATATCGTATCCTCCTTTTAGCGGAACATTTCGGTTATGCCGCTTATTTTTACGATGTAGTCTATTGCATCGCATCTGCTCTGACTCAGATACGGTTTCAGAGCGAGCAAGAGCGCAACTCTTCGGTCATTTTCTCTCTTTTTTGAGTGAACGGATTCTTCTTCTTTCTTTTCTGTCTTTTCTGAGGCTTGCGGAGAAAGATTTTGAAGCAGGGGCTTTACCGTTTCTATCATAGCGGGGAGCTTTGCGAGCATTTCGGGATTCGACAGAAGTCCCGACAGTATATCCGTGCTCTCTTTAGGTGTGTTAGCGGTTCCCTCACTTGTTTCTTTGGGGTTTATTGCCGATAAAACAGATGACAGCGCCGCAGGATCGGAAAGCATACCTGCCAGAGGAGAGACGGCGGTATTTCCCGCGTTATCTTGAATATCGCTCATAGTTCCTCCTTAATTCTTTTTTCTTTTTTCAAGCTGTTCTGCGGCGCGTCGGATATCTTCGTCGGAAGCCCCGCCGAGCATTGTGCGTATCTTTGACATATCGGATGTGCTGAGCTTTTGCTTTGACAGATCTATCCCCGCCTCGCGTGCGATGAGGATTATTGCTTGCCAGAGCTGTTCATCGTTAAGTGAAAGCATACGTTCAACGGCATTTTTGTCAAGTTGCATAGTCTATCTCCTTTGTTTACAAAAAATGTTCTTACACACTGATTATATGAGATCTTTGATTGGATGGTGAAAATATGAAAATACTTGTCATATCCGATTCGCACGGGCGCCCGGACCGGATCGCAGAAGCGGTGAATCTTCATAAAAATACGCTTGACTGCATTATACATCTCGGTGACGGACTATATGATACCAAACTTTGCTCGGCATATCTTGAAGGTGTCCCTCTTATAACGGTCAGCGGGAATCACGAGGATGCAACGCGCGTATTCGTCTCGGGAGAGGGCGCACCGTCCGAGCTTATGCTCAATCTTGAAGGATATAAATTGCTTCTTATGCACGGCCACCGTTTCGGGGTGAAAGCGGGATATGAGCGCGCGGCGGCGTATGCCCATTCTCGCGGCGCATCGCTGCTCCTTTTCGGACACACACATATTCCGTTTGAAAAATTCATCCCCGAGGGGACAATGCTTGGGGATATAGTAACAGAACGGCCGATGTATCTTTTTAATCCGGGCAGTATCGCTTCGCGATCTTGCGGCCTTATCGAGCTTCGTCATAACGGAGTGCTTATGAGCCATATGACGCTTCAATAAAATATTTGAAATTTTTGGTATTATATTGTACAATATAGTTGAAATATCAAAGCGGAGGTAAATATGCTTAAAGATAACTATCTTGAACTGACAATCGAAGAAAAGAAAAGTATTGCCCTTATTGCACACGACGGAAAAAAGGATGAGCTTGTCGCCTGGGTAAAAGAGCATGAGGATATACTCAAGCATCACGATCTTTGCGGAACCGGCACGACCTCGCGCATAATTACCGAAAATACGTCTCTTTCGGTAAAGGGGTACAGCAGCGGTCCGCTCGGCGGAGATCAGCAGATAGGCGCCCGTATAGTTGAAGGCACTATTGATTTTGTCATTTTTTTCTGGGATCCTCTGTCCGCACAGCCCCACGATCCCGATGTAAGAGCTTTGTTGCGTATTGCAGTTGTTTACGATATACCGATAGCGACAAACAAGGCGACGGCTGACTTTTTGGTCACGTCACGCCTTATGTCCGAGAAATACGTACATAAAATAGAGAATTTTCAAAACAAGATAAAAAGATAAACTTTTTGTGCCGCCGCTTAGGCGGAGGAATGGAGCTTTTTATGATAAACTTTATATTCGGTCCCGCGGGGGCGGGTAAGAGCCACCGTATCGGCTCGCTTATTGCCGATGATATAAAGAACGGCAAAAAGGCCTTCCTTATAGTTCCCGAGCAGGAGGCGGTAGCGACCGAGCGGAGAATGGTCTCAATGTTGCCTGCATCCGCTCAGCTTGATTTTGAGGTACTCAATTTTTCGCGTCTTGCCAACCGCGTTTTCAGAAAATACGGCGGACTTTCCTACAATTATGTGGGAGAGGGCACAAAGGCGATAATAATGTGGGAGACTGTAAGAGAGCTTGCTCCTCTTTTGAAGGAATATGCGGACAAGTCCGGGGAAGACAGCGCACTTGCCGAGCTTATGCTCGGTGCTGTGGGCGAGCTCAAGACCTATTCGGTCACTCCGGGAAAACTTGAGACTGCGGCAAAAAAACTTCCCGACGACTCGGCACTGAAAAAGAAGCTTCTTGATATATCGCTCATATATGCATCCTATGATGCACTTCTTCACGAGCGTTACGAAGATGCTTCCGAGGACCTTGCAAAGCTTTCAAAAATACTTTCTGAAGAAGATTTTTTCTCGGGGTACAATGTTTACATAGATTCGTACAGCAGTTTTACGCCTGAGGAATACAGGATAATATTCAAAATATTTGAGCAGGCGGATAATACCGTAATCGCGCTCGGATGCGACAGCCCCCAAGGCAGGCTTATACATTTTGAGAGTATATACAATACGGCAAAGATACTTCAAGAAGGTGCAAAGACAAGACGCATCGAGTGCAGATGCGAGATCCTTGATACAAATCTCAGGGCGACCAATGAAGAGCTGAAGTTCCTCGAGCGCAATCTTTGGAGAATGGACGATGACCGGTCGACCTTTGATGCAGAGCTTGAAAACATAAGCATCATTGAATGTGCGACCCCTTTTGCCGCATCTGAAGCGGTGGCGGGCGATATTCTTGAGAAGGTAAGAGCAGGTGCGAGATACCGCGATTTTGCGGTGATCGGACGTCGGGTATCCGATTTTACAGGTATTCTTGATGCGGTGTTTGAAAAACACGGCATCCCGTATTATATGTCAAAGCGTACCGATATCGATTCTTTCCCCCTGATAAAACTTATATATACGGCATTTTCTATCAAAAAAGGGAACTGGCGTCTTGCCGATGTCATTTCCTATATGAGAACGGGACTTTGCGGCATATCTATGTCCGAGAGCGATATTTTTGAGGAGTATGCCTCGGCTTGGAATATCTGCGGTTCTCGTTACACAGACGGGTACGATTGGAATATGAACCCGGACGGCTTTGTGCCCGAGCTGAGCGAGCGCGCAAAGGACATTCTTGTTTCGGTAAATGAGACAAAAAAGAAGCTCACCGATCCCCTTTGCAGATTTTTCTCGGCGATTGGCTCAACAAGGTCCGCGCACGAGTTTAATGTAGCACTCTACGAATTTTTGTGCGAGCTCGGCGTGGCCAAAACTCTTGCCGAACTTGCCTCATATCGAGAATCCCAGGGAATGCGCGCAGAGGCTGCTGAACTTATACAGCTTTGGAACGTTGTTCTCGATACACTCGACGATATAGATTCGTCTATTGCAGACGTGCAGATGGATGCAGGCGAGTATCTGCAGATACTTCATATGATGTTCGACCACACAGATATCGGTACGATTCCCACTACTACCGATGAGGTAACGGTGGGCGGTGCGGATATGCTTCGTGCGGACCGTCCGAAACACGTGTACGTTATCGGACTCAACGACGGCGTTTTTCCGAGTCCCGTGTCTGATAACGGTATCTTTTCGGACAGCGATAAGAGAAAGCTTGAGGAGTTTGGCATAGAGCTCTCTGCTTCTGTCAGTACCAATTCAAGCGAAGAGCTCTTCTATTGCTACCGTGCTATGTCTGCCGCTTCTCACACTCTCACCCTTTTGTATTGGAGCTTCGGCTCGGATGCAAAGCCGGCAAGAGCTTCGATGGCGCTTGAGAGAGTAAGAAAGCTCTTCCCGAATCTGCAAACAAAGAAATATGCGGCGGGTGAGACACTTGCATTTATTGCAAGCAAAGAAGGTGCGTTCGACTATATCTTTGCCTGCACCGATAAAGAAATGCGTTACGCGCTTTATAAGTATTTTTCCGAGGACGAAGATTACCGCGAGCTTCTCGGTGCTTTTGATACGCCCATCTCTCAAAAAGAGTGTACGGTATCACCCGAAAACGCCGAAAAGATCTTTGGTAAAAATATGCGCTTATCTCAATCGAGAATAGACTCCTTTGTACAGTGTCCCTTCTCGTATTACTGTAATTATGTCTTACGCTTGCGTGAAAACCGCCGCGCGGAATTCAGGTACAATGATATAGGCACGTTCGTACACGAGATACTCGAGCGTTTCTTGCGAGAGACCAGACGAGAGGACGGCAGCTTTAATACCGGACTGTCAGACAGTGAGATCGCATCGGTTGCCGATCAGCTTATCTCCGATTATATAAGCAAGCTCTGCTCCGGCGAGGCGATGATGTCGAACAGACTGAAAAATTTATTTTTGAGACTTCGCCGTGCGATCATTTTGCTTATTAAAAATCTTTCGCAGGAATTTGCACAAAGTGATTTCTCACCGGCACTTTTTGAGCTTGAAATAGGCCCCACCCCTGACGCGATACCCCCGATCGTTCTTTCTCTTGACGACGGGACACGTGTATCTGTCGTCGGTAAGATAGACCGTGTTGATACATATGAAAAGGATGGAAAGGTCTATATTCGCGTAGTTGACTACAAAACGGGAACAAAGGATTTTTCGCTTGATGACGTGAGAAAAGGCTTGAATATCCAGCTCCTTCTTTATCTGTTCACTATATGGAAGGCGCACGGAGATGTGTTCCTTCGGAAGATAGAATTGCCTTGTGACTATGAGATATTACCTGCGGGGGTCTTGTACTCATCTGTACAGCCGCCCGACGTTTCGCTTGGCGGACGCAAGGGTGAGAATGAGGTAAATACCGAAGCCGAAGCCAGACTTACACGAAAGGGACTTCTTATAGATGATGTGGACGTTTTACGTGCAATGGAAAAAGATTTTGCAGGAAAGTATATCCCTGTAAAGCTCAAAAAAGACGGAAACTTTACAGCATCCGCATCTATTGCGTCACTTGAAAGCTTCGGTGAGATCTACACCGAGCTTTGCGATACGATAAAGCTCATCTCGTCGCAGATGAAGTCGGGAAAAGCGACGGCAAAACCGCTTGAAAAAGATCCTAAAGAGACCTCGTGCAGATATTGCAAGATGAAGCCGTTCTGCCGAAGCTCTGTAGAATGTATGAAATAAGGAGGTGGGAATTATGCCGAGAGAATGGACAAAAGCACAGCGCACAGCAATAGATACGACAGATAAAACACTTCTTGTGTCTGCGGCAGCAGGTTCGGGAAAAACAGCAACCCTTGTTGAGCGTATAGTTTGCACCGTGCTCGACCGTAAACATCCTGCCGATATCTCGCGTATGCTTATTGTTACATACACCAAGGCGGCAGCAGGTGAACTTCGCGAGCGCGTTCATTCGGCTATATCGGATGCGCTTGCACAAGAACCCGGAAACAAATATCTGCAAAAGCAGTTGGTGCTTGTGGAGAATGCAAAGATCTGCACGATACACGCCTTTTGCCTCGATCTTTTGCGCGCAAATTTTCAGCGTCTTTCGCTCTCTCCATCGTTTCGTGTAGCCGATGAAGCAGAGCTCGCTCTGCTTCACAGATCGGTTATGAACGATCTTATTGATTCTTCGTTTGAGTCGGATACCGATATGTTCGCATCGGACAGCGGCCTCTCTTTTGCCGCGTTTGTTGACAATTTTGCAGGCTCACGCGATGATAAGAATCTTTGCGATATATTTGTGTCGCTTTATAAAAAGCTGTGCTCTTATCCCGAGGGTGTTGAGCTTTTGAAAATATCCGAAGAAAGACTTTCGCAAAAAGCCGAGAGCGTTTTTGACACACCGTACGGTGCCGTTGTTAAAGAAAAGCTGACAGAGACATTTAATTTCTACCGCAGTGTGTATGAGGATGCCTGCTCGGCGTTCGCTGACGATGAGCTTTTTGCAGCAAAATATCTGCCTGCCTTTGAGGGGGACCTCGAGACGGTGAAAAATATGCTTTTGGCTCTTGAAAACAACGATTACAGCAGTGCAAGAAAGGTTGTCGCCTCTTACACGCCTCTTGGACTAAAGTCGATAAAATCCAATCTGCTCGACGATGCAGACAGGTTTTACTGCTACATAAGAAGCTCGCGTTTTAAGGCCGATATGAATAAGCTTTCTTCAGAGCTGTTTTCGGCAGACGAAGCGTCGGTCTTTGATGATATGCAGAAGACTGCGGATATGTGCGCGTACCTATACAGGTTTATGTCGGCTTTTGAAGCGAAGATAGAATCCGAGAAAAAGCGCAGGGGTATCTGCGGCTTTACAGATCTTGAAAGATACTCGCTCGAGCTTCTTTACAACGGAGAAGAGAAGAGTGATCTTGCCAAGAGCGTGGCTGAGAACTATGATTACGTATATATCGACGAATATCAGGACGTCAATGCCGTTCAGGACAAGATATTTCGTGCGATCTCGCAGGATACGAACAGATTTATGGTCGGTGACATCAAGCAGAGCATATATAGCTTCAGAGGCGCGGAACCGAGTATTTTCTCGGACTACCGTGTGAGATTTCCCGATATTTTTTCTCCCGATGCTGCGGGTAAGTGTGCTGCCGTATTTATGTCGGACAACTTCAGATGCGATGAAAATGTCGTGAATTTTGTCAATATCGTATCCCGTTTTACTATGGGGTACAGCTCGATAGATTACCGGGACGAGGATGATCTCAGATTCAAAAAGGTCGCCGACACGGGAGATACCAAGGTGAGATTTGAGATATACGGGAAGACCGCCGACGATAAGGGCGATGACACCGACGGCGAGGAGATATCCGAGATCAGCGCTGAGGCTCAGGGCGTGGCAAAAGAGATAAAACGCCTTATTTCCGAAGAAAAGAAAAACGATGGAACTCCGATCCGCCCGCGTGATATAGCAATACTGTTACAGAGCGTGAAAAAATCGGGTCCGGCATTTGTACAGGCGCTCGAGGCACAGGGAATACCTTGCTCGAATGCACTTGGCGACGATTTCTTCGAGACGCCGGAGATACTGCTTGTTCTCTGTCTTCTCAACACTATCGACAATCCGCGCAGAGACATATATCTTGCGGGACTTTTGCGCTCTCCGTTATACGGTTTTACGATGGACGACCTTATCGCTCTTCGTGATTGCGACGACGGCGGAAAAATGTCGCTCTATGATATGCTTTGCGCATACACCAAGGAGCACGATTTTGCGCGCGGAGAATACTTCCTTGAAAAGCTTGAAAAGTACCGCAGAATGGCAGAGGGAATGCCTGTCGACAGGCTCATCTGGGCACTTTACCGTGACACTTCTGCACTGTCTCTTCTCACTCGCGATGAGAGCGGTAAGACGGACGGAGCAAAGAGGGACAATCTGATGTTCTTCTACGAGTATGCGAGAAACTTTGAGTCAAGCTCCTACAAGGGACTTTACAATTTCATAAAATATATCAACAGCGTTATAGAGGAAAGAGCAGAGCCTGAGAACGCTAAGACGGGTACCGATACTGCCGATGCTGTACGTATAATGACCATACATCAGTCCAAGGGACTTGAGATGCCCGTGTGCTTTGTTTCGGATACTGCAAAGCAGTTCAACAGTATGGACCTTCGCGACAGCCTGCAGTTTGATTATTCGTTGGGCGTTGCGATGAAATTGCGCGACAGCACCGGATTTGCAAGATATAATACCCTCGCGCGTCACGCGGTATCGCTAAAGATATCCGAAAAACGCACCGAGGAGTATATGCGCGTGCTCTACGTTGCGCTTACCCGAGCAAGAGAGCGCCTTTATGTCACCGCAAAGCTCAAGAGCGATCTTGATAAGGTGATGAACTCGTCATATGCCCGCTCACATTACCCGTCGGCATACACACTCGGCAGTGCAAAGTGCTTTCTTGATTGGATATTGCCTGCTGTAGGCACAAAAGGTGCGGAATGCTTTACTTTTGACCTTTACAATAATCTGATAGAGAATGCGGACTGCAGCAGGACGGCAGATCTTGATACGCCCGTTATTGACCCGGAAAGGGCAAAAAAAATAGAGGCCGAGATACGAGAAAAGCTTGATTTCGTATATCCCTATTCGGATATGCCGAAGATACCGGCAAAGCTGTCGGTGTCAAGACTTTATCCCGATCTGCTCGATGATGAGGGGACCGACGCAGAGCAGGTTATCCCGGAAATGAAGACTTCGCCCGAGTTTATTTCGGGAAGCTTTTCCGGAAAGGCAGCCGAGCGCGGTACGGCGACTCACGTGTTTATGCAGTTCTGTGATTTTGACAGGCTTGAGCGCACAGGTGTGCGCGAGGAGATCGCCCGACTTGTAGAAAAGAGATTTATATCCCGCGATGTAGCGGAGCTGATAAATGTAAAGCAGGTCGAAAGATTTGCTTCGGGCGATTTCTTGGCAAGAATGAAACGCGCGAAGAATATATGGCGTGAGTTCAGATTTAATATTGAGCTTGATGCCGATATGTTTACGCTTGATCCTGCGGCAAAAGAGAAGCTTGCAGGGGAAAAGGTACTCGTACAGGGGGTTATCGACTGTTTCTTTGAAGAGGAGAACGGCGATATCATCCTTTGCGATTACAAGACCGACTATCTCACTTCGGAAGAGATCGCAGACAAGACTCTTGCAAGGGCAAAGCTTGCAGAACGCCACAGCGGACAGCTATCGTACTATAAAAAGGCTGTTTTGAAAATGTGCGGTAAAGAGCCTGCACACACGTATATCTATTCTTTACCGCTCGGAGATGTTATTGAATTATGAAAAAAAGAATAATGTCACTTCTTATTTGCGCGGCCCTTGCTATGATGCCCATAAATGCCAAGGAAGATGTTTTTCTTGAGGGAACTAAGGATGTCGTGACAAAGGAGCTTGCAAAAGGCAGCGGAGTTTATCATACCAACGCGCTTATATCTGCGGGGACGAAGTACAACAACAAATCTGCGGACAAGGAGATCAATATCATCGAGGTCGATCTCTCAAACACCCGCGTGTCTATCGAAGCTCTAAACTGCGGTAAAGCACTTGCAAACGCGGTAAAGCTTAAGACCCAGACCGAGCAGTATGCAGAAAGCTTTTCCGATAAGACGATACTTGCCGCAGTCAACGGAGATCTGTGGATGACCGCGGTGCACAGCAATGCCGACGTCACGAAAAAGACACTTAAAGTCTCGCGCGGTATTATGATCTCTGACGGCGAGATATGGGCCAGTGAACAGATCGATATGGAAAATGAGCTTGCAACGAATGCCGAAAGGGGTACGCCCTCGCCGCCCAAGGCTGCACTTGGTATCACCGACATAAATCAACCTGTTGTCGGAAGCCCGATAATAAATATCTCTTTTAAAAATGAGTCTACGGGAGAAAAATTTTCGGCAGACGGACTCAATCGTCTGCCTGCAAACGATTCACTGATAGTGTACAACCACCGTGTACTTGAGACAAACTACGCGCTTGACGATGCGTATGAGATCGAGCTTGAAACATCGGACAGCGCCTTTACGCTCGACGGTACGGTAAGGGCAACCGTTAAGGCTATCTATCCCGAGGGAAGCACGGTGCGCCCCGCGATAGACGAAAACACCATCCTTATCACCGCCCGCCGTGATGCAATAAAAGAGATCAAAGACAAAATAAAGATCGGTGATACTCTCGCATTTGAATGCGGCATTACCGACAGATACGGCAACGACGAGCTTTGGGGACGGGTGCGTCACGCTATGGGCGGGCACGTGATGCTTAAGTATAACGATGAATGGATCACACCGCTTTCGGGTTCTACCGAATACCCGGTGGCATTGCTCGGAATCAAGGACGACGGCAAGGTGCTTATTACCACCCTCACCTCGGCTTCGGGCGAGCGTCACGGACTTTGTTATGAGAACGGAATGGATCTTGTGGACGAGCTTGGATACAACAGCGTATTTTTCCTTGACGGAGGGGGCTCGACGACGATAGTTACCCTCGAGGACGGAACCTACTCCGAGCGGTGCGAGCATTGGAAGGCGGAGAGCGACTATCGCGCCATCATTAATATGGCGGCGGTCGTGCTTTATGATGAGCCCATTTGCGAGGCGCAGGGGGAGCTCGATTATGTTGAAACGAAGCTTGACCTTTCCGATTTCCCCGCAAGCTATATCCCGCCCGACCTTATTCCTTATATCACTTGGGCTCCCTTGTCACTTGAGGGAGAATACGATGAAAGCACGGGCGCGTATATTTTGACGGCAACTAATGCTTCTATTGACCCTATGATATCGTTTGATCTATCGGAATTTGATTCAATAAATGCCGACGAATACAAATATATGGTGCTACTGCTTCGTTCATCGAGAAATTCGGGTTCTGCAGGGATATTTTATTATGCCGATAAGCACAAGGCGGCATCTGCTGACAGATACCGCGCAGCACCGCTTGGCACGGTATGGCAGTATTCGATAATCGACTTGAGCGAAGCCGCAGATTGGCGCGGAAAAATAAACGGATTCCGTTTTGATCCATACGATAATACAGAGATGAAATCGGGCGAAAAGGTCTACATTGGCGGTATTACTTTCTGCAAAACATTAGAAGAAGCCGAGTGGGCGTGCGGAGGCTGGAGATCCGAAGGTACATATCTAAGCTACGCCGAGTACCTTGCGGCAAAGGATCCCGTATCGACCCCTAATACTGAAAAAACACCTACGGACGACATTTCAGATATTCAAAAACCTAAAGTGAGTTATCTTCCGTATATTATCGGTACGCTCGCTGTTGCGGTCATCATAACGGCAATCGTTATAAAAAGAAAAAAAGATGAGCATCATTGATGCTCATCTTTTTCTAACAGTATTTCAATCGGGTATCTCGGTGTATTTTACTTTTTCTATCCACTTGCGAAGCCAAAGCTCTGAGGGGAGCTTGACACCCATGACCGAGTTGGCCTCAAATATCATACCCTCAATGCGTCCTGCTTTGAGAAGCTCAAGGCCGTAGTTACATTGGAATTCCATCATCTCGTCGGAGTAGGGCCATCTGTGCTTGAAGTCGTACATATAGATACCAAGGAAGAATTTTGTGTTTGTATCCTTGAACTTGCGCTCGATCTCGTCAAACCGTTCGGGAAGAAAAGGCAGTTCATCATAGTCCGAGGTCCAAAGCGAGAGCCCGTCTATATAATCCATCATACCCGGTACAGGATCGTCTTCCCAATACCACGTGATATAATTTTCAAGCGGGCGGCAGGCCTTATTCGTTATCCCTTTTGATTCTGTGATCGTTTCCATAAACATCTTTTTCTTTTCTTCTTCGGGATACTTTTTTGATCTAAGTATAGTGGACACATCGTCCATAAAGACACCGCAGACATTGGGGTAGTCCTCGGCAAGCTTATTTACAAATTCAAGCTCATAGCGGTTGCATTTTCCGCCGCGGCAGGCACCCCAGAAGACCTTGTCCATTTTATAAAAGCTCTCCATATAGCCGATTGCTTCTTTTGTAAATGGCGCGGGCTCGCTCTCGCATACCACCATAAGCATATTTGGAATATTAAGGATCATCGCACCCTCTGCGGGTGTTATGCGCGAACGGTAAAAGTGCGTTGCTCCCGCACCGTGATGCCCCGGACGAAGCCATATGTCGTCCTGATGTGCTCTGACTCCGAACATCCAAAATTTATCTCTTGCAATTGCCATAATACTTCTCCTTTGTTTTAAAAACTTCCTGTCATATCTGTGATAGCAGAATTCGATACCTTTTCTTTTCTGCGGGAAGTCGCGCGGCGAGCGTTAAGTTCGGTAAGATAGCGCTCCTCGTCGATGGGGAGCGTGATCATCTCACCGCCAAACCATCCCGAGAGCTCAATCGCGTTCATAAGCTCTACGCTGTTGTAGCCGTCCTCACCTGTAACAAAGAGTTCCTCAAGTCCAAGCAGGTGATCTGCAAAGTTGTTAATAATACCCGCGTGCTGGGGATTTTCGCCGTCGGTCTCGACCTCGATCATCTCCATTTCCGGCTTCTTGTGCCCGAGTCCGTGGTGCGAGAATTCGATGCTGTCCTCAGCGTTTTTATACTGGGTGAGCTTTCCGTCTTCGGTGAGAAGCTTGCCGCAACTACCCGAGATCTCAAGTCTGTTAGTTCCCGGTGCCTCACCCGTGGTGGTAACGAGTACGCCTGTCGCACCGCTTTTGTATGTAAAGAACGCGGTCACTTCGTCTTCAACTTCGATATCGTGCCACTTGCCGTATTCACAAAAGCCGCGTACTGTCTCCGGCATCTCGCCGACGATCCACTGCAGAAGGTCTATCTGGTGCGGGCACTGATTGATAAGTACTCCGCCGCCTTCGCCTGCCCATGTGGCGCGCCAATCGCCGCTTTCGTAGTAGTTGTCGGTCCTGAACCAGTTTGTGATTATCCAGTTTACTCTCTGTATCTTCCCAAGCGCACCGCTCTCAATTATCTCCTTCATCTTGCGGTAGATGCAGTTTGTGCGCTGATTGAACATCATACCGAACTTTGTGTCACATTTTGCGGCAAACTCGTTCATCTCGCGTACCTGCTTGGTGTAAACGCCGGCAGGTTTGTCGCATATGACGTGGATACCGCGCGCGAGCGCTTCCTTTACTATTTCGGGGTGGCTGTAGTGGGGAGTTTCCACGAGCACCGCGTCGCAAAGCCCTGAATCAAGCATCTTTTTGTAATTATCGAAATAGTCAAGATTACAGTCTCCCATCTTTTCTCGAAGAACAGCCATCTTTTCGGGATTTGTGTCACACACCGCGCAAAGAATTCCGTTTTTGATCTTACCTTCTTTAAAGAGTTTTACCGCATAGTGAAAGCCCTGGTTTCCCGTACCGATTATGCCAAATCTGATCTTATCCATTTTATACCTCTCACAGATAGTTTTTGATATATTTTATGCTTCTCTCGACCTCTTCGAGAGTGTCAGAAAGCAGAGCTGCGTTGTCCTGCTCAACAAGAAAGTATTTCGCGCCGCATTCGCGCATTTTTGTAACTATCTTAGCAAAATCGAGTGTGCCGTCGCCTACAGGAACGAATATCGGCTTGAAGTCTGCCTTGCCGTCCTCTTTTTCAAATGCAGTGATCCCGTAGTCCTTCAAATGTGTGCAAAGAATGCGTCCGTTGAGCTTGTCAAGCATCGTACAGATGTCGGCACCGCCGTACTGGAGCCAATATGTATCGGCTGTAAAATTGATATGCGGAGCGGTCTCTATCATATGCTCAAGAAGTGTTTTACCGTTTCTTTTCAAAAATTCAAAATGGTGATGGTGGTAGAAAAATCTGAACCCGTTTTTCTCCATATATTCAGCTGTTCTCTCAAGAGCTTCAAGCTTTTCTTCGAAAACAACTGCATCGGCAATGGTATCTCGCGGCATCATACCGAGCCCGATGTTGCGGCAACCGATGCTCTCGTGCTCACGCATCAGTGTGTCGGTGTCATCTGTTATACGGTCCATAGGCACGTGGGTGAGCACTATCGGGAGTCCGACCTTGTCCATTACGCGCTTTATCATCGGTGCGTCAAACGGAGCGCCGGAAAACTGCAGATAGGAGTATCCCATCTCCTTAAGCTTTTTTGCGGTGTCGAGAAAGCTCTCCTCGGTTGCTATCAGATTCCTTACCGAATACAGATTAAGTCCTGCTTCCATTATCTTATAAATCCTCCGTTTCCCTCGCGATATCCTGCGGCGAAGATGATTTTTTTTAGCGCATTTGCCGCCGCGTCAAATGCTTCGTCGTTGTTCTTAAAATTAAACCGGTGTTTCATAACGGTGTCATCGATCTTTGCGTATCCGTCAAATACGGCAAGATGCGGCTCAAGGGTGAGCACCTTGTCGTCGTTTATCATCTCAACAAGGCGGACTATCTGTCCGTCGCCGTAGCCTGCGGGAACAAGCTCCTCTGTCTTGGCGACGACATCCTTGATGTGAAAATAATCGCTTTTTGTGTGGAAGAGGGGAATGGTCTTGTCTGCGCTCTCACCCACCTGTATATAATTTGCGGGGTCGTACACGAACTTGAGTCCCGGTACATTCTCCATCAGATCAAGCACTCGCTCTGCGATATCGCCGTAGATGTTTTTTTCATTTTCGTGATACAGACCTACTTCGTAGGAGCTTGCTGTCTCTACCATACGGCATAACCTCTCTATCACCTCTGCGCGCTCACCGTACGCATCGAAAAAGCTGAACATACGGATCTTGTCTGTACCGAGCGTGCGTGCGATCTCGCAGGTGTGCTTGATCAAATCGAGTACATTACCGAAAGGTGATGTGATCTCGCACTTACCGATAGGCGAACCGACACACCAAACAGAGAGTCCGTTGCCGTATAGGATATTTGCATATTCCTTAGCCTCTGCAAGCGAGAGTTCGGTCACGTTTTTACCGTCAAGATTACGCATCTCAATATAGCCGATGTTGTTGCGTTTCATCGCCTCTATCTGCCCCGAAAAAGCATTGCTTGCCTCATCGGCGAAGGCACAAAGAGATATTTTCATCTTTTCTCCTCCATTACAAAAATTGTTGTATATCATTGACAATGACAGGATTTGTTCTTATAATAAAAATATGAAAAACTTTAATCTTATACCATTCCATCTCGGACTTGAAAAACCGAATAATATGGTCTTGTTGTACGACAGATCACCGTTGCAAAAAAACTTTTATCTGCACCGCCATACCAATTTTGAGATACTCATTCTCTTGGAAGGGGATGCAGAAATGGTGATAGAAGGGAAGACATACCGTCTGCGTGAGAACGAGCTTATCGTTATCCCCGAAGGACGTGAGCATTATTTGCATCTGATGGGAGATTCCCCGTATAAAAGGATCATTCTCTATTTCTCGCTTGAAAAGCTGCGTGTGCTCGGGCTTGAGAGCTTTGCAAATACCCTTGAGCTCTGCGAGCCGTATACAGCAAATATTAACGGTACGCCCTTCCTTCTTACGATGCCAGAAGCATCGAGAATTGCTGTCACAAAGATCAATAGAGAGTCACAAACAGCGCTTTTCTGCGAACGTATTCTCTCTCTTTATATCTCGCTTATCTCACTTCCCGAAAAGAAGAGCGAAAAAGCCTCGGACGCACTTGTGGAGCGTGCAATAGAGTATATCAATACCCATCTGACAGAAGAGATTTCTATCGAGTCTATTGCCGACGCGCTTCACATTTCGGGTTCATATATGTGTAAGATCTTCAAAAATAAGATCGGTATTGCGCCGATGCATTACGTTATGCGCGAGAGGGTATTGCGTGCTAAAAAGCTCATTTACGATAACGTACCTCTCGGTGAGGTGTGCTCGCTTTGCGGGTTTGAAAACTATCCGACCTTTTTCCGCGCCTTCAAGAGAGAGACAGGACAGTCACCGTCGGACTACGCCCGCGAACTCTGATTTTATTTTACAACATATATAATAAAAACTCTATAACAGTTTTTACTTGAAATATTACAATTTTTATCATAAAAAAGAAGCCGTTTTTAAACGGCTTCTTTTTGTATACTTTTGGTTACCGGTAAAATATTATGCTTTGAAGTTGTGACCGCAGTTGTGGCAATAGTAGATTCGTTTGCTGCCGGAAAAGAATTTTTTAGATTGCCATACGTATCCTTTTTTGCTTACTGCATAGATAATAGCCATCCACCAGTCAAACAAACAAAATACCATTAATCCGATCATCCATTTTATAAATATCCAGAATACATATATCCAACCCAATAAAATAAACCACAAACAACCGTGTTTGCTTCTTTCATTTGATAGTTGTACGTTTGTTCCACCGCATTTGGGGCATTTACGGTTAATTTCCATATTACTTGTCCATCCTTTTTATGTTTTTTTTATTATAACCATTATAATTCCGAAACGGAATATTGCCAAGTCCTTTTGGGGATATAATTCTAAAAAAGAACTAAAAAGGACGAAAAATATGAAGATTCGCAAAAAAGAATACGGCGATGCTAATATGGTTGGAAGAAATATCGAACGCATAAGAAAAATGCGGAAAATAAAGCAAAAGGATTTTATTGCGCAGATACAGGTTATGGGGTGCGATATGAATCCCACAAGTTATTCAAAGCTTGAAGGTCAGGTGCGAAGCGCGACCGACAAAGAAATATATACTATTGCGAAGATATTGAACGTGCCGATGGAAGAGCTTTTTACGAAAACGGAATAAAAAAATGACGCAAAAGCGTCATTTTTTATTCCTCGTACATTGTGCTTGAATTTTCGACCTCTTGAATAGCTTCTCCTACATTTTTTCCTCTTAGATCATTTGTGTATTTTTTGTATGACCTTGTCGATGTGAGCTTTTGTGCGGTACATCGATAAATAGAGTATCACCGAGACAAGCGCATCGGCAGACCAGCTGATCAGCTGACCGAGGTAGACACCTTCCATTCCAATGACCGGTGCAAGAAAAAATGTCGCGGCAAGGCGCACCAGACTGCCGAATACAGTAATGCCGAACACTACGTTCATAACACCGAGCCCGCGCAGATATGCGTGTATCTGATGTCCTATCATATTAATGTATAAGAACGGCATATAGAAAGTTGAGAATCGCACGGCGTACTGCAGTGATTCGCCTGCGTATCCTGCAGGGAAGAATATCAATGCAATAGGCTCTGCGAATATGACGAAAACAACAACAAAGGGGAAGAGCAGTGCGCAGTTGAGAAAGAGCCCGAAGTTGAAGCCGCGCTGTATACGCTCGTACTTGCCCGCACCTACGCACTGTGCGGTGTGAGTGCTGACGGCAGACGTCGCGCTCCAGAAGCTTTGACCGCAGATGCTGTACATACGGTTGGCAACATTGTAACCCGTGGTCGCCGCAGCGCCGAGTCCGTTGATAAGCGGAGCGATAAAAAAGCCGATGCCGTGAAATGCGACCTGCTGGAATGCGGCGGGAAAAGCATAGTGCACCGAATTTTTAAGCCCGGCAAGTGAGAAACCGATGCGAGTGCGCCCGCACTTAAGTTCGCGAAAGGCTCTTTTCAGCATATACAGATAAAAGATCGTTGCCACAACTGTCGAAAACAGAGTTGAGAGGGCAAGTCCCGCAACACCAAGGTCAAAGACAAGAACGGAAAGGAGATTCCCTCCGATGTTGAGCAGGGCCGATATAAGTGACATATAAAGCGAAAACGACGTTACACCGAGCGACTGAAGCGTTCGTATAAGGATAAGGTTTGTGTAAATGAGAGCATATCCCGCACTGTAGATGACAAAGTATGTCTCGGCATCATCTCGCAGTATCGGGTCGACTTTCAGATAGTCCATAATTGGATCTCTGTAACAGATGGTAAACACGCTTACAACGATCGCCGCCGATGCAACGATAGCGATCATCTGTATGATGTTTCGTTTCATCGAGGCGTAATCCTTTTTACCGAAAAGGTGTGCGACGTAAACGGCAAATCCCGATCCGAATCCGAGAAAGAAGGAATGAAATACAGTGTCATATGATCCGGTTGAGCTGATTGCTCCGAGCGCGTGCTCGCTTATAAACTTGCCTGCGATCATAGCATCCACTGTGCTGTACGCAGAGGAGAGAAGTGACGAGAGCAATAGGGGAAGTATGTATAAGATGTAATTTTTGGCGAGGTTGCCCTCGGTCAGATCTTTCGTAACTCGCATCCGCACGCCTCCTTTTTGTTTTCTTCGATTATTATACATCTACATTATTTGAATGTAAAGAAGAATTTATAAAATTTGCAAAGCAACGCTGGGCGTTCTTTGCAAATTGCATATGGATATACAATTGTTAAATTGAAAAAAGCATTTTGCTCCTATTTTCTTAGGCCTAATACCATAGCCCAAAGAAAAGGACGCGTTAGGCGTCCTTTTCTTTTGGCTGGGGCACTAGGATTCAGAACCTTGGTTTTGCGGGATATTGTTGCGAAGTTGAGCATCTACTGCCGCAAAACCTGTCAAATGCTGTCGCATTTAAGAGGTTCATCATCTTTACACTCAAACGAAAAAATAAAACCACCCGATTGGGTGGTTTTATTTTCTGGCTGGGGCACTAGGATTCGAACCTAGGTGATGACGGAGTCAGAGTCCGTTGC